>JBKQJQ010000594.1:0-4275 GCA_052147875.1 Solirubrobacteraceae bacterium
GCGCGCCGGCGGGCTGTAGGCTCGCCCCGTGATCATCTGCGAGTCGTTCGTGGTCGCCGACTGGACCGATCCCGGGACGCACCCGGGCCGGCCGATCGCGGGGCTGCATCTGCACCGCTCCGACGACGAGGCGTGGTTCGTGCTCGAGGGCCGGCTCGGGTTCCGCGTCGGCGACCAGCAGCGCGAGGTCGCGGCCGGCGAGTCGATCCTCGTGCCGCGCGGGACGCCGCACTCGTTCTGGAACGCGACCGCCGAGGCGGCGCGCTACCTGCTCGTGATGACGCCGCGGATCCACCGGCTGATCGAGGCGCTGCACTCCGGCGACCGCAGCGACTTCGCTGCGATCTTCGAGCAGTACGACTCTGAGCTGCTGGCGTAGGGGCGCGTTACAGCTGCTCTAGCTCGGCTTGTGCACGTTTGTGCGCGGCAGCCGCGGCCTGTGCCTGTTCGCGCGCGGCGGCGAGTGCTTGCTCGGCTTCGTCGCGGCGGGTGTGCGCCTTCTGGAGCTCGCGCTCGGTGCGCTCGGCCGCCCGGCGCGCGTCGGCCTCGGCCTTGCGCGCTGCCGTCAATCGCTCGGTGCGCTGATGCTGTTCGCGCTTCGCGTCCGCGCGCTCGTGCTCGTCGGGGGCCCGGCGCGCTGGCGCAAGCTCCGCGCCGCCGCCCAGCCCGACATGACGAAGCTCGCGCTCGAGGCAGCCGTCGGAGACCTGCGAGCGAGCCTGTTCGTCGAGCGCCGCCGCGTGCAGGGTCTCGAACACCCGCTCGAGCGTCGCCGGCGTCAGCTCGTGACCGTCGGCGCTCAGCAGACCGCGCGCCATCTCGACCAGCGTGTCGACCGCCGCGCGCTCGCGCTCGACCGCCTCTCGGAGGGCCTGGCCGTCAGCGCGACCCGCGAGCAGCTGAGCCTGCGCTGTTTGGAGCTTGTCACCGGCGTCGAACAGCGCCTTTACGTGACGGCGTTGGGTGCGGACGAGTTGGTTGACGGCCCATGCGCCAATCGATGGCTTGCGCAGCGACCCGACTGCGGCGGCCTCGTCACGATCTCCTCGCTTGCGGAGCTGCTTGACCAGCGCACCGCGCTCGGGGATGAAGCGATCGAGCGGCAGCCCGTACAGCTTTTCGCGACCGGTCACGACGGCCGTCGATCTTAAGGGCTCGTCGGGTGTCGTAGTGTGCGCCGGGTGAGCGTCGAGACGATCGACACCGGCGACGGCAGGACGCTGGCCTACCTGGAGGCGGGCGATCCGGGCGGAGTGCCGCTGTTCATGCTGCACGGGACGCCCGGCTGCCGGCTCAGCGGCCGCCACCCCGACCCGTCGCGCGTCACGGCGGCCGGGCTACGCGTCATCACCTACGACCGCCCGGGCTACGGACGCTCGAGTCGCCAGCACGGCCGCCGGGTAGTTGACTGTGTCGCCGACGTCGCGGCGATCGCCGACGAGCTTGGGATCGAGCGCTTCGCGGTCACCGGCGGGTCCGGCGGCGGCCCGCACGCGCTCGCGGTTGGAGCGCGACTCCCGGAGCGTGTGATGCAGGTGGCCTGCGATGTCAGCGGGGCGCCGTACGGCGTGCCCGATCTCGACTGGTTCGACGGCATGGATCAGGTCAACATCAGGGAGTTCGGCTGGGCGCTGCACGGCGAGGAGCCGCTCACCCGCGAGCTAGAGCGCGAGGTGAGCGACATCCTGCAACGACTCGAGCACGACCCGACGGCAGCGCTGGCCGGGATCGAGCTGTCCGCCTCCGACCGGGCGGTGCTGGCCGATCCGAGCGTCCGCGAGTCGTTTCGCAAATCGACGCGCGAGATGTTCGCCCAGGGCGCGGCGGGCTGGATCGACGACGACCTCGCGTTCATCACCCCGTGGGGGTTCGACGTCGACGAGCTGCGGGTGCCGGTCCAGATCCGCTACGGCGCCACCGATGTGCTGGTGCCGCCGGCTCACGGAGAGTGGCTGGCGGCCCACATCCAGCATGCGACCGTCGTCGTTGATCAGGCGGGCGGCCATCTGTCGACCCCTGAGCACCGGCTGCAGAGGTTGAGCGAGCTCGTCGTTGGCTGAGGCCTAGTCGCGTGCCCGCGCTAGGCGGAACGGGCTCAGGTCGAGCTCGCACTCGCCGGCGGTCAGCTGCTGCGCGACCGCTTCGCCGATCGCCGGCGAGTGCTTGAAGCCGTGGCCGGAGCATGGCGAAACGATCCAGACCGTGTCGTGGTCGGGGTGGCAGTCGATCACGAAGCGGCTCGCGCGGGTGCTCGTGTACAGGCACGGGGCGGCGCGCAGCAGCTCCGGACCCAGCCACGGTAGTCCCCGTGCCACGTAGCTGCGGTACATGTCGAGGGCCTCGCGCTCGCTCGGTGGCTGGTGGTCCTCGTCGGCGGTGGTCGTGTGCTCGTAGGACTCGCTGCCGACCTTCACGCCGCCCGCGGGACCGTCGATCGCTGGGAACCCGTAGAAGCCGTGGAAATGGACGAACGCGTCCTTCTGGCCGCCGAAATCCCACACGAAGATCGGCATCCCCCGCAACTGCTCGTAGCCCTCGCGGATCGCGAACCAGTACATCAGCTGCCGGTGGACCGCGAACGTATCGGCGACCTCGGGCAGCAGCCGTGCGATCCAAGCGCCCACGCAGACGACGAGCCGACCGGCCGTGTAGGTGCCCGCCGGGGTGGTCACGGTGACGCCCTGCGGCGAGGCCATCCAGCGATCGGCCCGCTCACCCAGCCTCAGCTGTGCACCGCGCCGCGCGGCGAGCTCTAGCTGCGCCTTGACTGCTGCCTCGGGCCGCAGGTAGCCGGCGGTCGGCTCGTAGTAAGCCTCCGCCGTCTGGTCGACTGCGAACATCGGGAAGCGGTGTGCCAGCTCGGCCGCCGACAGATCCTCGTGCTCGATTCCGTATTGCCGGGCGCAGGCCCGCGTCTGCGCGACGAACTCGTTGCCCTCGTTTCCGATGATCAGCCCGCCACATGGTGTCAGCAGCCGCGACCCCGTCTGCTCTTCCAGCTCGCGCCAGAGCTCGTGTGAGCGTCGCACCAGCGGCACGTACTCCGGGCCCTCGCCGATCGCCAGGCGCGTGATCCTGGTCTCTCCGTGCGTGCTCCCATACGAATGTGGCGGACGATGCTGGTCGATCCCGAGCACCGACACGCCCCGCGTGGCGAGCTGCAGGCAGGTCGCGCTCCCCATCGCGCCAAGGCCAATCACGATCACGTCGGAGGTCGCGACTGCGGGCATGACGGCACCGTACCGGTGCCAGCGATTAGTCTTCCCGCATGGATCCAGAGCGCGCACGAGAATTGCTCGCACGCGAGCGGGCCCGGATCGAGCAGGCGCTAGCCGCCGTCGAGGGCGAGGGCCCGCTCGAGGGTGACGACCGGGTCGAACCCGGCGACTACGACTCCGAGGACCTCTACCAGGACGAGTACAACCAGGGGCGGGCCGAGGATCTGCGCCGCGAACTTGCTGCACTCGAGCGCGCCGAGGCGCGGCTCGCCGACGGTACCTACGGGCTGTCGGTTGAGAGCGGAGAACCGATTCCTGATGGCCGGCTCGAGGCGCGGCCACTCGCCGAGCGGACGGTCGAGGAGGAGCGCCGGCGGCTATGACGGTGGGCTGACGCCCACCCCGATCTCGACCACAGGGTGATCCGCTGGCCGCAGCCAGCGCAGCAGGCGCAGCAGTGAAGCCGTGTGCAGCGCCACGCAACCGGCGGTCGGACCACCGACCCAACTGTGCAGAAAGATCCCGGACCCGGGCGCCTGGGGACCCCGTCTGATCGGGTGGGTGTTGAAGTCGATGACGGCGAAGTAGGGATACGCGACCGTCTCGGTCCACAGCGGCTCAGACCACGAGGCGAACGACGGTGTCGTCCCGCAGCGCAGTTCGACGAACTGGTTGTAGCGCGGCGAGAAGGGATCCTCGTCCCACCAGTCGCCGCACACGAGCCGGTGGTAGGCGTAGTGGAGCCCGGCCGGCTGGGCGCGGTTTCCGTACATCGTCGTCCCGATCCCGAACACCCCGATCGGCGTCGACCCGTCACCCTCGCGCCGAACGCGCCGCAGGTGGCCGTAGCCGGTCTCGGTCTGCCACGGTCCCAGCACCGGATACCAGCGCGACGATCCGCTCGCCCGTTGAAACGCGCGCAGCGTCGCGAGGAAGTCCGGTGGCGCCTGGGTGGGGCTCGAGACGACGACCAGCTGATCGGCGCCGGACGGGATCTGAATGCCGGTGCGGGCGAACGCGGGCGCCGGAGCGGCGAGGACGATCAGACACACCGCAC
>JBKQJQ010000595.1:0-6537 GCA_052147875.1 Solirubrobacteraceae bacterium
TGCAGCCCGGCCTACCCCTCGACCCGCTGGACCAGATCGAGACCCTTGCGGCCGACGTCGACCACATAGCCGCGCAGGACGCCGTGGTTGGCCTCGCTGCCGGGGTTGATCGCGAGCGTCTTGCCGATCTTGCGCTCGCCGCCAGACTCGTGGATGTGGCCGTGGATCGACAGCAGCGGTTGGTAGTCCTCGATGATCTTGCGGACCGCGGTCGAGCCGACCGGGCCGCGCAGCACGTCGCCGGCCGAGACGGTCGGCCGCAGGTTCTCGTCCAGCAGCGGCGCCGTGTCGAGCCCCGAGTCGTGCGGCGGCACGTGGATCATGAACACCGCCCGCCGCGGGTCGGAGACCTGCTTGGCGAGCGCGTCGAGCCGCTCGTAGAGCTCGTCCTCGGTTTCCTCGCGCGGGGTCTGCCACGGCGTGTGGTTTGACCATCCGCAGGCGAGCAGCTGCAGGTCGCCGGGCATGTCGAGCACCTTGCCGTCGGCGTTGACCGGCCCCCAGCCGGGCTGGTTGAGGATCGGGTCGATCGCGAAGTCGTCGTCGTTGCCGGGGATCAGGTACAGGGGCACCTGCCCGTCGCCGAGGCGCTCGGTCGCGAGCGTCATCCACTCCTCGACCCGCTCGTTCATCAGCCGGTGCAGCAGCTCGTCCCGGTCTCCCTCCGAGCCTGCCAGCCGCTCGGCCTCCGCGCTGGTGGTGACGAACGAGTAGTAGCCGACGTCCGCGATGTCGCGCTGCAGCGCCACCAGCTCCTCGTCGCCCTTGGCGCTGCGGTGGACGCCGAACAGCTCGGTCTCGTAGCGGCCGTCGTGCTGGATGATCGGGACGATCGCCTTGCCGGTCAGGTCGCCGGCGAGCAGCCCGACGTCGGCCTTGTAGATGTTGCGTGAGATCGCGTTGACGAACTTGCGCCACGCCTTCTCGGCGGCGTGCAGGTCACTCGCGATGTAGAGCCGGGTGGCGATCGCTCACGCTCTCAGTCGGGAGGCAGCTCGGTGAACAGCATCTTCTCGTCGACCCCGGCCTTCGTCGCCCGGTACCGCATCACGAAGTAGATGACGATCCCGAGCAGGTAGAAGATGCCGGCGTCGATGATCCCATTCGTCTCCAGGTAGGTCAGTGCCGCCGAGCCCTTGAGCGCGTTCACGATCGGCTTGACGACCGCGAAGATGTAGATCCAGAGCGGGAACACGATCCACGCTAGCCCGATCCACGGCAGTGCCTTGCTGAACGGCGCGTTTCTGACCAGGTCCGGCCGTCTCAGGCGGACCAGCATCGCGTTCACCCCCGGCATCGTCCAGGTCAGGGCCGCCATCACGATCGAGAACCACGCCGTCCCCGCGAGGTCGAGCTTGTGGCCGGTCGTCGCCAGGAACGTGGGCAACGCCTTGTAACTCTGGAAGAACAGGAACAGCGCCGTCAGCGCCAGCGTCGCGATGATCGCGTTGAGCGGGCCGCGGAGGCGCTCTGAGACCTCGCCGAACCACGCCGGCATCTGACGGTCGAGGCTCCACGCCAGCTGCATGCGGCTGATGAAGTTGATGTACACCGGGCACAGCAGGAACGGGAACACGACCCCGCCGAGGCTGATCAGCGCCCACAGCGGCCACAGCGAGTTGTTCGCGATCACCGCCATCAGCGGCATCGCGTTTGGCTGGCCGAGCGGCAAGGCGGTCAGGTTTGCGTTGAAGCCCCAGTAGCTCGCGCCCCAGCTGACGTTCGTTCCGAGGCCGAAATGGCTCGAGATCGCATCGACGTAGACGGAGTTGGCCAGCACGCCGATCAGCAGCGCGCCGAGCAGCGCGATCAGCACCCCGCGGCGGACGTTGCCGCGCACCTCGCCGGCGATGTAGGCCGAGTACTGAAAGCCGATGAACTGGAACAGCAACACGCTCAGCATCAGCGGGAAGACCGTCGTCGAGAACAGGTCCGAGATGAAGTTGGTGCTGTGGACGGGGCCAAACGCCGCATGGCCGCTGGCGGCGATCTTGGTCGCGGTCACGCCGTTGGTGTAGTGCGGCAGGTTGTGGATGAACGAGCCCTTGTGCGTCGCCAGCAGCCCGAAGATGAACATCGCCGCAAAGCACGCGACGCCGAACCCCGCCAGCGCTGTGACGACCTTGTGGAAGGTGCGCGTTGGGAGCAGCACGACGACCGCGATCCCCAGCAGGACGACCAGCGAGGCGATGAACCCGGGCGTGCCGGTGATGTTCCCGGTCGAGTCCGTGAACCACGTGTTGGCGTTGTTGAAGAAGTGCCCGCCGGCGCCGATCCCGATGATCCGCGCCGTGATCTGGAGGTTGCGCAGCACGAGCGGGACCTCGAAGGCAATGATCAGCACCGAGGCGATCACCAGCGTCCACGACTCGAGCCAGCCGAGGAACGGGTGCGTGATCCGGCTCGAGAACACGTAGTCGCCGCCGGAGCGCGGCATCACGGACGTCAGCGACGCGAAGATCAGCGCCAGCAGGATGCAGAACAGCCCGGCGACGATCGACGCCCAGCCGTACTCGGAGAACGGTCCCCACTTCCAGACGGTGACCCCCGCCAGCGAGTAGAAGATCGGATACAGCGTCAGCCCGACGCCGACGAACGCGGCGACATTGAAGAACAGTGCGTTGGTGACGCTGACGTTGCGTACCAGCCCCGACGACTGGCGAACGAACAGCTTCGGCGTTGTGCTCGCGGCGGCGGCGGACGGCTCAACGGATTCGGCCACGGTCTCTCTCCCTCCCGATCACGGCGGAACCGCGCAAACGTACCACCGGCGGCGGGCCGCGGCCAGACCGTTGTTAGAGCAATTCGTTCAGCGCTGTCGCGTAGTGGGCCGCGCGACGGTCCGCGAACGCGTCGTTGTGCTCGCCGTTGCGCTTGTCGCGCGCGCTCGCGAGGTCGCATTCGGCGTGCAGTGTGTGAGTGCCGCGGTCGGCGATCGGTCCCGCACGAAGCGCGCCGTCTGGCCCGGCGATCGTGCTGCCACCCTCGAACTCGAGCCCGCGCTCGGTCCCGCAGCGGTCGCAGACGGCGACGAACGCCTTGTTGAAATAAGCGGTGATCGCGGCGAGGGAGTGGAGCACCGGGCGGCCATCGGGCGGCCGAGGGTCGCGCGGCCAGTTGGTCGGGATCGCGATCAGCTCCGCGCCGCCGAGCGCCAACCCGCGCGTCAGCTCCGGGAACTCGAGGTCGTAACAGACCGCCAAACCGATCGCGCCGTGGCCGGTCTGTATCACGGGCGCCGGCGCGTCACCGGGGGTGAACCAGCGTGGCTCGTCACCCCACAGATGCAGCTTGCGGTAGACCGCGATCGCGCCGTCGCCGCCGACCAGCGCCGAGCTGTTGTAGAGGCGCCCGTCGGCGCCGAGCTCGCAGAAGCCGCCGATCACGAGCGCGTCATTGCGCGCCGCCTCGGTCGCCCAGCCGGCCAGCACGTCGCCGTCGGGGGTCGTAGCCGCGGCGCGCGCCTCGTCGACGCACTCGAACACATAGCCGCTGTTGACCAGCTCCGGGAGGACGACGATCCGCGCGCCGTCGTCGATCGCCGCCGCCAGCGCGTCACGGGCGAGCCCGACGTTGTTGGCGGGGGCCAGCACGTCGGGCGCGATCTGACAGCAGGCTACGTGCACGCCGAGCGGAGCGTACTCCTCGACCTGGGTGCGATCGCTGGTGCATATCGGACGAAATCGAACACAGCTCCGCGGAGCGCGCCTGCGGCTCCTTGAGCTGGCCGAGTACCGCCTCTGCACGATCAACCCGCTGACCACGGAAACGGACATCGAGCAGCAGCTCGTCCGGCTGGCGAACGTCGACTAGGGTTGCGTTTCAGCGCTCGAAGCGCATCTCCTGACCCAGAAGATCCCCTCGATCTTCATCGCAAGGCCGTCCGGGGGCTGGTCGGTCTCGGGCTCGGAGCCCCTGCGGCGTAGGAAGGCCATGTCTACGACGCGGGCGCCTTGACCGACGCGACGAATCCGCGGACGTCGGCCGCCGGCTCTGAGTAGGCGTCGCCGAGCTCTGACTCGACCGCCGCCAGGAACTCCGTCGCCCAGCTCGGCAGGTTGTAGTCGATCGCGTGCAGGAACTCGAGCGACGCGGCCAGCCGGATGTCGGCGATCGTCACGTGGTCGCCGCCGATGAAGCGGTTGCCGCGGAGGAAGAACGTGTTGTAGGCCTCGAGCGGCATCGCGAGCGCCGCTTTGGCGTCCTTCTGCGCCTGCGCCTTCAGCTCCTCATCCGCCTGCGATGAGCCGACCTCGCCGGGGTACTGGGGGAAGCCCAGCGTCGGGTACGTGGCCCGGGTGATGAGCGGATACAACGTCCCGACGATATAGAACATCGCGCTGTCGACCATCGCGCGCTGGGCCGGGTCGCTCGGATAGAGCTGCTCGAGGCCGTGCCTGTTGCACAGGTACTGCATGATCGCGCAGCTCTCCCACAGCGATCCGTTCGGAAGCCCTGCTTCTTCCACCAGTGGCGTCAGGTCGGCCGGATCCTTGGCCAGGAACTCCGGCGTGCCCTTCTTGCCCCAGACGTCGATCTCCTCGAAGTCGAGCCCGGCGGCGCGAACGAAGATTCGGACAGAGAGGTTGTTGACGCTCGGTTTGAGGACGCTGAGTGTGTGTTCGGCCATCGTGAATCCCTTCCCTTAGGAGACTGACTCTTGCTTGTAGGGCTGCTTCGGTGAGCGGTCCTCCGACAGCGACGCGCGCGACCGCGCGATGAGCGCCTCGATCGCGTCGGCGAGGTGGACGCGGCCGATGTTGTAGTCGCCGCGGGCGACGCGAATCTGATGCGCCTCCAGCAGCACGTCGGCATGCGTGAACCCGTGCGGCGGCTCGAACCGGTACGAGGCGAGCTCGATCAGCAGCCCGAGCGGGTCCTCGAAGTAGATCGAGTCCATGAACCCGCGGTCCTTGACGCCGCTGTGACGAATGTTGCGCTCATCGAGCCGTTCGACCGCCTGGTAGAAGGTCGCCTGCGAGACCGCGAACGCCAGGTGGTGGACGCAGCCTGGGTCGGTCGGGGTCCGGCTCGGGTCGCCGATCCGGTCCTCGTTGGTGAACACCGTGATCAGGCGTCCGTCCCCCGGATCGAAGTACAGGTGACTCTCGGACGGGTTGTCGAGATTGGGTTGCTCGAACACGAACGGCATCCCGAGCACGCCCTCCCAGAAGTCGATCGACGTCTGGCGGTCGGCGCCGACGAGCGTAATGTGGTGAACGCCCTGGCTCTGAAGCTTCTGCACTGTTGTCACCTCTCGAGCAGTTTCGATTTGTACTCACTGCGGCCCAGGCTTCCCCACGGGACCAGCTCGACCCGCGTCTGCACGACCAGCGCGCTACGCAGCCGGGCACCGATCTGATCGGCGAGCGCCGGCGTTGGCGCCGCGCCCTTGGCGAGCTCGACACTGACCGGGAGCGGCGGGTCCTGCTTGACGCCGGGCGCCTTGGGACGAACGAGGATGTGGCCGCTGACGGCCGGAGCGAAGCCGCTGACGACCTCGCGGACAGCGGACGGGAAGACGTTGACGCCGCGGACGATCAGCATGTCGTCGGTGCGGCCGATGCAGCGGATCCGCGGGCCCGTTCGACCGCACGGGCACGGGGCGGTGCTGACCACGACGTGGTCGCGGGTGCGGAACCGCAGCAGCGGCGCGCCCTGGTGGCGCAGATGGGTCAGGACCAGCTCGCCGCGGGCGCCGTCCGCGAGCTCGATCGCGGCGCCGGCCTCGAGGTCGATCAGCTCGGGGTGCACGAACCCGCGCGCGCCGAGGTGCATCCCGTCCTGCCGCTCGCACTCGCCCCACAGCGAGACGCCGATGTCGCCGATCCCCATCGCCTCGGTTACCCTTGCGCCCCAGCCCTGCTCGAGTTTGGCCCGGAAGGCCGGCTCGCCGCCGCCCGGCTCGCCCGCGACCAGCACCCGCTCGACGCTCGAACTTGCGAGGTCGATATCGCGCTCGGCCGCCCACTCGATCAGGTGGGCGGCGTACGACGGCGTCAGTGCCGCGGCCTGCGGTTCGAGCAGCCCGATCGCGGTGACGAGCCGCTCGGTGCTGCCGGTCCCGAGCGGGATGTGGCACAGCCCGATGCGTTCGAACGACGACAGCGCCGCGCCGGCGACGAACGGTCCGGCGTTGTAGGTCGACACGATCCGCTGCCCGGCGGCGATCCCCGAGCCCGCGTAGCTGCGCGCCGAGCCGGCGACCCAGTTGCCGACGTCGGAGGCGGTCAGCGGGATGTAGCTCGGGGTGCCGGTCGTACCGCTGGTCGAGTAGATGCGGACGATCTCGTCAGGGGTCGCGCACAGGTGGGCGCCGATCGGATTGTCGGGCGTGCAGCTCGCCCGCAGCTCGCGCTTTTCGGTCAGCGGCAGCTGCGCGATCTCGGCCAGGCCGCCGGCGTCGCGCGCCGATGCAACGCCCGCGGCGCCGAGCTTGCCGCGGTAGAAGGGCGAGCGCTCGAACAGGTACTCGAGCTGCGCGCGGTAGTCGGCGTCGTCGAGCGTCAGCTGCTCGTCCCAGGGGCGGCTCTCTAT
>JBKQJQ010000596.1:0-11519 GCA_052147875.1 Solirubrobacteraceae bacterium
ATTCCCGGCCCGTACAAGCTCGAGCGCGGCGACATCCTGTCGGTTGATATCGGCGTCGTACTCGACGGCTGGGTGGCCGACGCGGCGCGGACGTTCCCCGTCGGGCCGGTCACCCCGATCGCGCAGAAGCTGCTCAAGACGACCGAGGAGTCGTTGTTTGCGGCCGTGCCGCAGTGTCGCGCCGGTAACCGGCTCGGTGACGTTTCACACGCGGTCCAGGAGACCGTCGAGGCGGCGGGGCTGTCGGTGGTGCGATCGCTCGTCGGTCACGGGATCGGTCGTGACATGCACGAGGAGCCCCAGATCCCCAACTACGGCGCGCCGGGCACTGGCGTCGCGCTCGAGGAGGGGATGGTCCTGGCCGTCGAGCCGATGGTCACCGCCGGCCGGCACGGAGTGCGGGTCGCCGACGACCACTGGTCGATCTTCTCCCAGGACGGGTCGCTGGCGGCGCACTTCGAGTTCACGATTGCGATTACAGCCGAAGGCCCGCGTATTCTGACGCCCTGGCATGAAGCCTCAGGTGGCCGGGCGGCCGCCTGATCACCCCTGCTAACATCCCACCGGTGCGTCTGCAGCGCGTCTGTTTTGTGCTGCGTGCGCGTTTCTGCGAGGTAGCGGCGACCGTACCGGTCGCCAGAGCCGCGCCGAGGCATCACTCAGATTTGTGTCCCAACGACGAGAGCGAAGCGAGCGTTGAAAGTACGACCGTCGGTCAAACCGATGTGCGAGAAGTGCAAGATCATCCGGCGCAACGGCCGGGTCCTTGTCATCTGCTCGAATCCCCGGCACAAGCAGCGGCAGGGTTAGGCGAGACGTGATGTCGAGCATTCACATCAAGACGCGGGACGCGATGGCCCGCGGAGGTAAATAACTTGGCTCGGATCTCAGGAGTCAACATCCCCCTTAACAAGCGTGTCGAGATCGGCCTCACATACATCTACGGGATTGGCCGCTCGACATCGAACAAGCTGCTCGCGGAGACCGGAGTCGAGCCCGACCGCAAGGTCCGCGACCTGACCGAGGACGAGGTTGTCCAGCTGCGCGAGCTGATCGACTCGAACGTCACCGTCGAGGGCGACCTGCGCCGCGAGCGCTCGCAGGCGATCAAGCGCCTGCAGGAGATCGGCTCCTACCGCGGCCTGCGCCACCGGCGCGGCCTGCCGGTGCGCGGTCAGAACACAAAGACCAACGCGCGCACCCGCAAGGGTCCCAAGCGGATGCAGGTCGCAGGTAAGAAGAAGGCGACCAAGAAGTAATGCCGGCACCGCGGAGACCACAGCGCGGCCGCCGCCGCGTGCGCAAGAACATTCCGGTTGGGCAGGCGCACATCAAGACCTCGTTCAACAACACGATCGTCTCGCTGACCGACCGCGAGGGTAACGTGATCGCCTGGGAGTCGGCCGGTGGCGCTGGCTTCAAGGGCTCGCGCAAGTCGACCCCGTTCGCCGCCCAGGTGACGGCTGACGCCGCCGCCCGCAAGGGAATCGAGCACGGCCTCCAGAAGGTCGAAGTGTTCGTCAAAGGCCCCGGCTCCGGGCGCGAGACGGCGATCCGATCGTTGCAGGCCGCTGGGCTCGAGGTGACGGGCGTCAAGGACGTCACACCGCAGGCGCACAACGGCTGCCGTCCGAGAAAGCGCAGGCGCGTCTGATGGCAAGAGATACCTCCCCGGTTTGCAAGCAGTGCCGCCGTGAGGGCCAGAAGCTGTTCCTCAAAGGCGAGCGCTGCCTGACTGACAAGTGCGGCGTCGAGCGGCGCTCATACCCTCCCGGCGACCATGGCCGTGGCCGCCAGAAGCAGAGCGAGTACCGCCCCCAGCTGCGCGAGAAGCAGAAGGCGAAGCGCTATTACGGGGTGCTCGAGAAGCAGTTCAGGATCTATTACGAGAAGGCCTCGCGCCAGCAGGGCGTGACCGGCGAGAACCTGCTGCGGATGCTCGAGTGCCGGTTTGACAACGTGCTCGTGCGCCTCGGCTTCGCAGCCTCGCGGCGCCAGGCACGTCAGCTGATTCTGCACGGCCACTGGACCGTCAACGGTCGCCGCGTCAACATCCCCAGCTACCAGCTGCGGGAGAACGACGTGATCGCGATCCACCCGCGCTCGACCGCGACGCAGGTGATTCGCGACGCGACCGAGCTGACGGGCCAGGTCCCGGCCTGGCTGCAGGCAGATCACGATTCGCTGACCGCGAAGGTGCTGCGCAAGCCGGAGCGGCGCGAGATCGCGGCGCCGGTGCAGGAACAGCTGATCGTCGAGCTGTACTCGAAGTAGACGAACTTTGGCCGCGCGTGGCCGGATCTCGCGCGGCGCCCAAAGCCGCCCCGTCACGGTGGCCAGGAACCCACGAAGTTAGGACAAAAGATGCTCGATTTCCAAGTCCCCCGAATCTCCAGCGAGTCAGTCGATGACACGCGTGGCTCGTTCACAATCGAGCCGCTGGATCGGGGCTTCGGCTACACGTTTGGAAACTCCCTGCGGCGCGTGCTGCTCTCGTCGCTGGCCGGTGCGGCCGTGACAAGCGTCAGGATCGAGGGCGTCGCCCACGAGTTCTCCACGATCAGAGGCGTCAAGGAGGACGTCACCGACATCGTGCTGAACCTGAAGGGGATCGTCTGCCGGATGCATTCAGACGCGACGGAGATCGAAGCGCCGCTGGTCGTCACCGGACCCGGAGACATCACCGCCAAGGACATCGACCTGCCCTCGGGCGTCGAGATCCTCAATCCCGATGCTCACATCGCGACGCTCGAGAAGAAGACCAAGCTCGAGGTCTACCTGACGATCGGACGCGGCCGGGGCTATCGCCCGGCGGAGGAGAACAAGTCGCCCGATCAGCCGATTGGCGTGATCCCGATCGACTCGATCTTCTCGCCCGTGCGCCGCGTCGCGTACAACGTGGAGCAGGCGCGAGTTGGCCAGAAGACCGACTTCGACAAGCTGACGCTCGACATCGAGACCGATGGCTCGATCGATCCGCATGCCGCGCTGCGCGAGGCGGCCGAGATCCTGATCTCGCAGCTGGCGATCTTCACCGACGCCGACCGCCTGGAGGAGCTGCGCGATGTCAACGTGCCCAGCGCGCTCGACGCTGGGCTCGGGGGTGCCGGCCAGGTCGGCGGCAACAACCGTCCGCCAAACGCGATGGACGACATCCTGATCGAGGAGCTCGAGCTCGGCGTCCGCTCCTATAACTGCCTCAAGCGGGCGGGCATCCAGACGGTCGGCGATCTGGTGTCCAAGACCGAGGGCGAGCTGAACGCGATCCCGAACTTCGGCAAGAAGTCGATCGACGAGGTAATCGAGACCCTGCACGCCCGCGGGCTCTCACTCCGCGATGATTAACCGGTAAGCCCATGCGCCACCAGCGTCAGCGATACCAACTCAGCCGCAGCGCCTCGCACCGCAAGGCGCTGCTCATGAACCTCTCAAAAGAGGTGATCGAGCACGAGCGGATCGAGACGACCGAGGCGAAGGCAAAGGCCGTCAAGCCCGAGGTCGAGAAGCTGATCACGCTCGCCAAGCGCGGCGATCTGCACGCCCGGCGCCAGGCGCTGTCGGCGCTCGGCCAGGACAAGTTCGCCGTCTACAAGCTGTTCGAGGAGATTGCGCCCCGGTACACCGAGCGTCCTGGTGGCTACACCCGGATCCTGAAGCTCGGCCCGCGGCGGTCTGACTCGACAGAGATGGTGCTGCTCGAGCTGGTCTGACGGGCGGGTCGGCGCCCTTGACGTCGCGCCTCACAGTCGAGTACCGCGGGACCGACTTCGCCGGTTGGGCGCGCCAGCCCGGGCAGCGTACGGTGCAGGACGAGCTCGAGCGGGCGCTCGCGGTCGTGCTCGGTCGGCCGGCGGTCACGCTGACCGTCGGCGGGCGTACCGACGCCGGCGTGCACGCCTGGGGCCAGGTTGCGAGCTACGAGGGCCCGCCGGCACGGGTCGAAGCCGTCAACACGATATTGCCCGACGACGTCGCCGTGATCGAATGCGTCGAGGCCGAGCCCGGCTTCGACGCCCGCCGCGATGCCACCAGCCGCGCCTATTGCTACCGGCTGCTGGCGCGGCCGGCCCGGAGTCCGCACGAGCACGACCGCGCGCTTCACTGGTCCCGTCCGCTTGACCGCGCCAGCCTCGACGAGTGTGCGCGGGCGCTGCTCGGCATCCACGACTTCACCGCCTTCACGCCGACCGAGACCGCTCACGTCCGCTTCACACGTGATGTGCTCGCCGCGCGCTGGAGCGGCGAGGTCCCAGGCCTACTCGAGTTCTGGATCGAGGCCGACGCGTTCATGCGGCACATGAACCGGGTGCTGGTCGGGACGATGCTCGAGGTCGCGCGTGGCACGCGGACGGTCGGCGAATTCACCGCGCTGCTGTCAGGGCGCGGACGGTCCGAGGCGGGGGCGACGGCGCCCGCTCATGGTCTGTACCTGGTCGGGATCGGGTACAAGGGCCGCCGCCTGCTGCGGGCTGGATAGCCGTCGTTGACGCCACCGATTTTCCGGCGCTCGCCCGGCGATTCTGGACGGATGTTCGACTTGCCTAAAAGCACATAAAAACGTACCATTCCTTACTACAGAAGGGGCGCAGGCGCATGTTGGGGCGGCCGCGGCCCGAACGGTGAGAGATTCACCCTTCGGGCCGCGGCGGTGCGCGCACCGCGACGGACGACTCGGCCACGGATGGCCGAGTTCGCCGTCGCCTCCGCGCCTCATAGCATGCAGTACAGGTGCGAGTACTGCTGACAAATGACGACGGGATCGAGGCCGCCGGCCTGCAGGCGCTGCGCCGTGCGCTGAACGCGCTCGCTGCCGTCGAACTGGCGGTCATCGCCCCGGACGGCAACCGCTCGGCGATGGCACGGTCGATCACGACGCGGCGCCCGCTATGGGTCCAGGAGGTCGACTTCGACGACGGGACCGTCGGCTATGCGACCGACGGCACGCCGGTCGACTGCGTGCGGCTCGCGAATCTGGGTCTGATCGAGGGTTTCGAGGCCGACCTGGTCGTGTCCGGGATCAACCACGGCTCCAACCTCGGCGACGACATCACCTATTCGGGGACCGTCGCGGCGGCGCTGGAGGCGATTGTCCTGGGCCTGCCGGGGATCGCGGTCTCCCAGCAATCGAGCGCGATGGAGCTCGACTTCCGGGCCGGCTCGGGCTTCGACTTCTCCGTCGCGGCTAACTTCACCGCTCGACTGGTGGCCGAGCTCGAGAGTGTCCCGCTGCCTGCTGGCACGCTGCTCAACATCAACGTCCCGGGCGGCACGCCGGCAGGGGTCGCCGTCGCCGGGCTCGGCAAGCGGATCTACCGTGACGAGCTGGCGTTGATCGACGAGACCACAGGGGGGCGGCGGCTCTACCGGATCTACGGCGATGCAAGCTTCGAGCGCGACGAGCGCGGGACCGATCTGGCGGCTGTCGCCGCGGGAAAGATCGCCGTCACGCCGATCCACTTTGACCTCACCGACCGCGACGGCCTCGACGCGCTCCAGCGCCACGATCTCGCGCGCCTGATCGCGCCGGCCGCGGACGAGGTGACCGAGGCGTGAGCATCACGGATTTCGGTGCGCGCGCGGCGGAGCTGCGCAAGCGGCTCGAGTACCACGGTTACCGCTACTACGTGCTCGACGACCCGGAGATCGGGGACGCCGAGTACGACGCGCTGCTCGACGAGCTGCGGGGTCTGGAGGCCGAACATCCCGAACTCATCACGCCCGACTCGCCGACCCAGCGGATCGGGGGTGAGCCGGTCTCGGACCTGGTCAAGGTGCGCCACCCGGAGCCGATGCTGTCGCTCGCAAATGCGCGCTCGGCGGAGGAGCTGCGGGCGTGGATCCAGCGGATGCGAAACCACCTCGCGCGTGAGGGAATCGAGGACCCGGCGTTCGAGTTCGTCGCCGAACCCAAGATCGACGGTCTCGCGATCTCCCTGATCTACCGTGACGGCGTGTTCGAGCGCGGTGCGACCCGCGGCAACGGCGAGGTGGGGGAGGACGTGACCCACAACCTGCGGACGATCGGCTCGATCCCGCTGCGGCTCGAAGCCGCCGAGCCGCCGCCGCTGGTCGAGGTGCGCGGCGAGGTCTACATGTCGCTGCCGGACTTCGCGTCGCTCAACGAGCGCCGGGCCGAGGCGGGGCTGTCGACGTTCATGAACCCGCGCAACTCGGCCGCCGGCACGATCCGCCAGCTCGACCCCAAGCTCGCCGCCGAGCGGCCGCTGTCGCTGTGGTGCTACGCGATCGGCGTCACCGATGGTCTGACGCTCAGCACGCACTGGGAGGCGCTCGCATGGCTGCGAGCGCATCGTTTCCCGGTTCATCCGGACGTCAAGAAGCTGACCACCGAGGACGACGTCGTCGCTCAGTGCCGTGCCTGGGAGCAGCGCCGGGGCGCGCTCGAGTTCGAGATCGATGGCGTCGTGGTCAAGGTCAATCAGTTCGAACTGCAACGCCGCCTGGGTGTCGTCGGCCGCGATCCCCGGTGGGCGATCGCCTGGAAGTTCCCGCCGACAACCGCGGTGACGATGCTCGACGCGATCCACTGGAACCCGGGCAAGTTCGGCGACCTGCACCCGTACGCGGTGCTCGAGCCGGTCCACGTGTCGGGCGTGACCGTCAAGCTGGCGACGCTGCACAACGAAGAGGACCTCGCGCGCAAGGACATCAGGCCGGGCGAGGAGGTGATCGTGCTGCGTGCCGGCGACGTGATCCCGCAGGTGCTGTCGCCCGCGCCGCACGTCGCCGAGCGCCCAGATCGGCCGCCGTCGCCGACGCCCCCGGCGCGCTGTCCCGTGTGCGACACGCCGACGGTCAAGCCCGACGGGGCGGTGTTCACCAAGTGCCCGAACCGCGACTGCGCCGGGCGCCGCTGGCAGCTGCTGACGAGCTTCGCCGGCGTGATGGACATCGACGGACTTGGCGAGAAGCTCGTGGCGCTGTTCATGGAGCTCGGCTGGGTCCGGACGGCGGCCGACTTCTACCGGCTGACCGCTGAACAGCTCGCCGGACGACCGGGGTTCGGAGAGGTCTCGGCCGCGAAGCTCGTGTCGGCGATCGAGGAGTCCAGGAAGCAGCCGTTCGGACGAGTGCTGTTCGCGCTCGGAATCGAGGAGATCGGCTACGTCACGGGGCGCAACATCGCGCAGCAGTTTCGGACGATCGACGCGCTGCTCGATGCCACGCCGGAACAGATCGAGCAGACGCCGGGGGTCGGGCCGAAGATGGCGACCGTGATCCACGATCAGCTTGGCGACCCGCTGATGCGGGACCTGATCAACGATCTGCGGGGTCTGGGACTGCGATTCGAGGAGGAGGGCCCGCCGCCCGGCGAGGGCCCGCTGGCCGGCAAGACGTTCGTGCTGACCGGGACGCTGCCTGACCTGACGCGTGAACAGGCGACCGAGATGATCGTCAGCGCGGGCGGCAAGGTGACCGGCTCGGTGTCGCGCAAGACGGATTACGTGGTCGCCGGCGACAGCCCGGGCTCGAAGCTCGCTCAGGCCGAGCGGCTCGGGGTCAGGGTCACCGACGAGGCGGGGTTGCGCGAACTTCTGGCCTAACGCTTGTCCTGGGCTTGCGGGACCGGCGGCGGCGGCGCGTTGAACTGGGCCAGCGCGACCTGCATCTGGTCCTGGATCGGGTGCGCGTAGTCGGGATAGATGCTGTTCATGAGGAACGCGTACGCGAGCGTGTTGCCGTCACGGGCCTGGCAGTAGCCGACCACGTTGGAAACGTCGTGCAGCGTCCCGGTCTTGCCGCGGCAGCGCCCCTGCGCGTAGGTCCCGCGCATCTCGTCCTGGAGCGTCCCGGTTTCGCCGGCGACCGCCAGCGAGTTTGTGAACGGCGTGTCGCTCGCCTGCTGCCGCAAGAGCGAAACGACCTCCAACGGCGTCGTGCGGTCATAGCGCGACAGCCCTGAGCCGTCGTTGAAGCGCGGGTGCAGGCCGAACGTCTTGGCGACGACCGCTCGGACGACGGCGGCTCCATCGGCGGTCGTCCCGCCGCCGCCGAACCGGGCGCCGAGATCCTTGAGCAGCGTCTCGGCGAAGAAGTTGTCCGAGGGCCCGTTGGTCAATGCGACGAGCGTCGCCATCCGCGGCGAATGCACGACGGCCAGCGGCTGCGCGTCGGACGGCGTGACGCCGGCCTGCACCATGACGTGGCGCGGCAGCTTGACCCCCGCGCTCTGCAGCGCGGCCGCGAACTGCTGCCCCGCTTCGAGCGCCGGGTGGGTGACGAGAGCGGTGCCGTAGCTGTTCAACCCGGCGTTGAAAGCCAGCGCGCTGAGCTCCCCCTCGACCTCGATGTTTGGTGCGTAGCCGGTCGCCGGCGTGCCGCGCAGCGAGTCGAACATCGACTCATCGGCGACGATGTTGCCGTTGACTGCCTTGATCCCGGTCGCGTGGAGCAGGTTCGTGACCAAATGCTGGACGGTCGCACCCGTGCCGTAGTTGGCCCGGTCGAATGCGGCCGAGCCGAACGTCGGGTCGCCGCCACCGCGTAGGTAAAGGGTCCCGGTGAACGTTCCGTCCTTGACCTGACCGACGCCTAGCACGCTCGTCGTGAGCGTCGCGTTGGGACCGAAGTCCAGGAGCGCCGTCGAGGTCGTATACAGCTTCTCGACCGAGGCTGGGAGGCGGGGAACCTGCGGGTTGTGGGAATACAGGACCTGACCCGTGGTCAGGTCAAGCACGTAGGCGCCGCTGTAGTTGCCGACCTCGTGCATCCCCCTGTTGAGCGCCTTCGTGAGGGTTTGCTCCGGCGTGGGTGCCGGATGAGCGCTTCGGGCCAGCGCGCCGCCGGCCGTGGCTGCGACCAGTGCGGCAACCGTCAATAGCGCCCCGGGCGCGGCAATGAGACGGCGCATCAGAGGTATGTAACCGATGAGCGGGACGAAAGCTGCGGTCGCACCGGCAGAGTTTGCCTAACGACGCGTCCTGCCGAGCCACCCCTAAAATCCGATGACGCATGGGGCAGGTGCTGAAGCTCGAGGCGTCCTCGACGCCACGGAAGGCCAGCGCTTCGGGCGCGGCGCCCGGGAGACGGCGCGAGCGCTCCAAGACCGCGCTTGTGCTCGGCGGTGGAGGCTTCACGGGCGGGGTATACGAGATGGGGGCGCTCCGGGCGCTTGATCTCCTGTCGGTCAACCGGACCGTCAACGAGTTCGACGTGTACGTCGGGACCAGCGCCGGCTCGTTCGTCGCGGCGGCGGTCGCCAACGGCGTCACCCCGGAAGAGATGATGCGGGTGATCGTCCAGCAGGTGCCGACGCCGTTTCCCGACGCTCGCGTCAGCTCGCTGCTCAAGCCCAACTACAAGGAGTTTGTGACCCGGGGCGCGATGTTCCCGCTACGCCTCGTCCAGGTTCTGCGGTTGCTGGCGCGCGACCTTGGTCAGATCTCGGCCGTTGACGTCGCGCTGTCGCTGGCCGAGGTGCTCCCGTCCGGGTTGTACTCGGGGGAGGGGATCGAGCGGTATGTGCGCCGGATCCTCTCCGATCCCGATCGTGTCGACGACTTTCGGTTGCTCGAGCGGGAGCTGTACCTGACCGCGACGGATCTCGACACGTGCGAACGGATCGTGTTCGGCGCCGAGGGCTGGGACGACGTGCCGATCTCGAAGGCGGTCAGCGCCTCGAGCGCGCTGCCGATGATCTACAAGCCCGTCAAGCTCCGCGACCGCGAGCTCGTCGACGGCGGGATCGTGTCGACCACTAACCTCGACATCGCGGTTGAGGCGGGCGCCAAGTTCATCGTCGTCGTCAACCCGCTGGTTCCGTACATCAACACATTCGAGAACCGGATCCCGGGGCTCAGCGGCAGGCGTGCCCAGCGTATCTCGGACATGGGCTTCGCCCAGATCGGCTATCAGGCGTTCAAGCTGTTGGCCCACCAGCGGCTACACGAGCTCGCCAAGCACTGGGGGGAGCGCTACCCCGGGGTCGACATCATCCTGATCGAGCCGGATCCGGGCGACGAGCTGATGTTCCAGACCCACGTGATGAACTTCACCTCGCGGGTCGAGATCGCCCGACACGGCTTTCAGTCGGTGACGCTAAAGCTGGCCAACGACTACCCCAAGTTCAAGCGAATCTGCGCCCGGCACGGGATCCAGATCTCGGCGACCCGCGTCCGCAAGGTCGTCAAGCACTTCGAGGCCGAGCGCGAGTCGACCCGCGCGTGGCGGAAAATCCTCGAGCAGACGACGTCGACGCTACTGCGTCAGTCGGCCCAGCAGTAAAGAAGCTGCGGCGCGAAGGGCATCCCGGCTGGTCGCAAAAATAAGCGCGGCGCGACGGCGCCGTCGGACCCGACTTCGTGTCGGGGCGCTCAGGCCCCGGCGGCCTGTGGCTGCTGCGAGCTCGTGAACTCGCGCAGGCTGGAAAGGAAGAGAGTCTTGTCGATCCGACCGTTGAAGATCGGGACGCCCAGCTCAACGCATTTGACGATCACGTCGCGTCGCTCCAAGCCTGCCTCCTTGGCGAGCTCGCTGGGCGTCAGGTGATTGGCCATTGGTGCGGTCCTCCTTTGCCGTTCACTGGATGGGCACAAGTATGCCGCTTGGGCCGGACATGGGCAACGGGCGATCGGCGAATGGTTGACCAATTTGATCCGGTTTTTGCAGGACTTGATGTGAGGATTCCGTCGCGGACGGGTATTAGGACCACACGACGGTCTTCGGTCGCTGTGACGCTGGACAAACCTCGAATGAACGGTACAGTTCAGTGGACGCCGGTAGGGAGCGGATCTCATGGCTGAGGTGGGTCAATGGCAGTGATGCTGGAAACGTCCTCGCTCGCACGCGCCCGTAGCGAGCCGGACCTGATCGAGGCCGCTCGCGACGGCGACGACCGCGCGTTCGAGGCGCTCTACGCCCGCTACCACGACCGGATCGGGGCCTTCATCCGGGGGCGCGTCCGTGACCACGGACGGGCCGAGGACATCGGCCAGGAAGTCTTCATGTCCGCGCTGCGGCGCCTGCGGGCGAGCGAGCAGTCGATCTCCTTCAAGCCGTGGATCTACGAGATCGCCAAGAACGCCTGCATCGACGAGTTCCGCCGCAGCCAGCGCGGCCGCGAGGTGTCGCTCGACGCGGAGGAGGGGTTGACCGGCGGCCCGCGGGCACTCCACGCGGTCGCACCTACGCCGCCCGCTGCGCTCGAGAGCAAGCAGCGACTCGCGGACCTGCGCGGTGCGTTTGGCGGTCTGTCCGAGAACCACCACAAGCTGCTGGTGATGCGCGAGCTCGAGGGTCTCTCCTACGAGGAGATCGGCCGCCGGACCGGGATGTCTCGCCCGATGGTCGAGAGTTCCCTGTTCCGGGCTCGGCGCAAGCTGACCGAGGAATATGAGGAGCTCGCCAGTGGTCGCCGCTGTCAGCAGGTCCAACTCGCAATCGCAGACGGGCGCGCGCAGTCGGCGCGCGCGCTCGGGGCTCGCGAGCGACGCCAGCTCGCGCGGCACCTCGCGCACTGCCAGCCATGCCGGATGACTGCCCGCCTTGCCGGCGTCGAC
>JBKQJQ010000597.1:0-3386 GCA_052147875.1 Solirubrobacteraceae bacterium
CGAAGGCCTTGGGCGACCGCCTCCGGGTCGATCCCGCGCGCCAGGCAGGCCGCGGCGGCGGCCATTGCGTTGGCGCGGTTGTGCTCGCCGGGCAGGGAGATCTCGCCGGCAGGCAGTAGCGGCGTACCCCGCCAGCTGAGCTCGCCCGCGGCGTAGGCAAGATCGGCACCGGGGGCGTCTCCGAACCTGATCTCCTGCGCCTCCCCGCGCAGGCCAGCCAGGCCGGTCGGCGCGACCGCGAAGTCATCGCCAGTCTGGTTGCCGAAGATCCGCATCTTCGCCGCGACGTAGTCCTCATATGAGTCGTAGCGGTCGAGATGATCCGGCGCCAGGTTCAGCAGCACCGCGACCTCGGGAGCGAACGCGATCGTGTCCTCGAGCTGAAACGACGAGACCTCGCAGACGATCGTCGCGTCGGGCGGCGCTGCGCCAATCAGCGAGGTCGCGGCCGTTCCAACGTTGCCGGCGACCTCGACCGGCAGGCCAGCCTCGCGGTGGATGTGGCCGATCCACTCGGTCGTCGTCGTCTTGCCGTTGGTGCCGGTCACGGCGACGAACCCGTTCTCGAGCAGACGCCATGCGAGCTCGACCTCGCCGAGAATCGGGAGGCCGCGCGCTCGTGCCGCCGCGACGATCGGGGCGCTTCCGGGTACGCCCGGGCTCTTGACGAGCGCCCGCGCTTCGCTAAGGGCGGCAATCGCGTCACCTGACGCATCCAGGTGAACTTCGACGCCCGCCCCTGAAAGCCTCTTGGCGGCGGCGGCCAGCGCCGGGTCCGAGGGCGCGCCCGCATCGCATCCGATCACCTCCTCCCCGCGGGCGCGTAGTGTGAGGGCGGCCGCGACCCCGGAGCGGGCCAGCCCGACGATCAGGTACGGCCCGCCGGGAAGCGGCGGCCGCGGCTTCATCGCGGGTCCAGACCCCGGCCGTCAGCCACGGATGCTGAGCTGGTAGACGACGAAGCCGATCGCCCCGCAGGCCGCCGCGACGATCCAGAACCGCAGGATGATCTTCGTCTCCGACCAGGCCTGGAGCTCGAAGTGGTGGTGGATCGGCGCCATCAGGAAGACGCGTTTGCGGAAGATCTGGAACGAGAGCACCTGGATCACGACCGACAGGACTTCGATCACGAAGATCCCCCCGAGCAGGATCAGCAGCACCTCGGTGTCGGTCATCACCGCCAGCCCCGCGATCGCCCCCCCGAGCCCGAGCGAGCCGGTATCGCCCATGAAGATGCTGGCCGGAAAGCTGTTGAACCATAGAAAGCCGATGCAGGCGCCGACCAGGCACGCGGCGAGCAGCGTCAGGTCGTACTGGCCGGCGATGAACGTGATTCCGATGTAGGCGAGCAGCAGGATCGCCGCGCAGCCGGCGGCCAGCCCGTCGAGCCCGTCCGTGAAGTTGACCGCGGTCGTCGTGCCGGCGACGACGAGATAGATGAAGACGGGAAAGAACGGGCCGAGGTCGGCCGAGACGTCGACGAAGCTGAAGCGGACCGTCGACCCGATGCCCGCCCGCTGCGTCGCCACCCACCACAGGCCCAGCGAGATCGCGACCGTGACCACGAGCTTGGTCCGCGCCCGCAGCCCGAGCGAACGGCGTTTGAGGATCTTCGTGTAGTCGTCCGCGAACCCCAGCAGCGCGCAAGCGATCGTGGCGCCAAACACGCCGATCGACTCCCAATCCCGATGCGAGAGCGCCAGGAACGGCACGATGATCGCCGCGACGATGATCACGCCGCCCATCGTTGGCGTGCCGGCCTTGGTCTGATGGCCCTGAGGACCCTCCTCGCGGATGTTCTGGCCGAACTCCCGGCGACGCAGGAATTCGATGAACTTCGGGCTCAAAAATAGGCACATCGCCATCGCCGCGGTGCCCGCGATCAGGATCCGCCCGGAGACCGATCCCGACATCAGCGGGCGCCCAGCGCTTCGCAGACGAGTTTCAGGCCGACGCCAAGCGAGCCCTTGACCAGCACCAGGTCTCCCTCCTGGAGCAGCTCGGGCACGATCGCGGCCGCTTCGGGCGCATCGGCGAGCAGTTGGGATTCGCCGTCGAAGTCGTCGGCGATCGCCGCCGCCCGCGGGCCGACCGTGACCAGCAGGTCAACGCCGGCGGCACTCACGAGCTCGCCAAGCTCGGCGTGATAGCGGCGCTCGTCGGGACCGAGCTCGAGCATGTCACCGAGCACGGCGACGCGCCGCGGCGCGCCGGTGCGCGCCGCGGTGGCGTCGAGGTCGCTGAGGGCGGCGCGCATCGACATCGGGTTGGCGTTGTAGCAGCCATCGATGACCGTTATCCCTCCGGGGAGCGTCACGCTCTCGCCACGCCCGGGCGTCAGCGCGAGCTCCACGCGCCCCGTCGGCATCACCCCGACAGCCCGCGCGCCGGCCACGGCGGCCAGCAGATCGGTTCGCAGATGGGCCTGGCGGAACGGCACCTCCAACTCGAGCCGCGCCCCCATGGCGTCGATCACGACCCGCTCGTCGCGCTCGCTGACGAAGCTCACATCGCCCCCTGGCCCGAACGTAACCGTCTGCAGGTCGGCGCGCAGGTGCCGTTCGAGCAGCGGCTCCGAGGTGGGGATGACGGCGATCGACCCCGGCGTCAGCCCGGCGATCAGCTCGGCCTTCGCGGCGGCGATGTTCTCGACCGTCCCGAGCAGCTCCACGTGCACGGGCCCGATGCTGACGATCACGCCCACATCGGGCTCGGCGATCGTGGTCAGCTCGGCGATCTGCCCGCTGCCGCGCATCGCCATCTCGAGCACCAGCACCTCCGTCTCGGGCGCCGCCGCGAGGATCTCGAGCGGGAGGCCGATCTCGGTGTTGAAGTTCGCCCGCGAGGCGATCGTGTTGCGGTGCGGGGCCAGCAATGCGAGCAGCAGGTCCTTGGTCGACGTCTTGCCGGTCGACCCGGTGACGCCGATCACCTCGGCGTTGAGCTCGCGGCGCCAGGCGGTCGCGAGCGCCTGCAACGCCTTGAGTGGGTCGGGCGCTGTGAGCACGAGCCCCGCCGCGCTCGTGTCGACGTGTGCCGGCGCGACGAGCGCTCCCCAGGCGCCGGCCGCGAGCGCCTGGGTGGCGAACTCGCCGCCGTCGTGGTGCTCGCCCACCAGCCCGATGAACAGAGCCCCGGGGCCCGCGTCGCGCGAGTCGATCGTCACCCGCTCGGGCCCAGTCCGCTGCTGGACGTCGTGGGTCACGGTGGCGCCGGCCGCAGCGGCGACCTGCTGGAGTGTCCAGTCTCTCATCGGCCGCTCGCGCCGGCCCCAGCGGGCGCCACACCCAGGATCTCCCGGACCACGGTCACGTCGTCGAACGGGATCTTGAGGCCATCCTTGAACTCCTGGCCCTGCTCGTGGCCCTTGCCGGCGACCACGATCA
>JBKQJQ010000598.1:0-3894 GCA_052147875.1 Solirubrobacteraceae bacterium
ACGTCGGCCGCCGTGGTCCCCTGCAGACGATCTCGCAGACTGGCCGCAACGTCGAGCTCCCCAACTTCACCCAAGCGCTGTACGACGCCCGGGAGCTGGCGATGCAGCGGATGCAGAGCGAGGCGCAGGAGCTGGGCGCCGAGGGCATCGTCGGCGTCTCCCTATCCGAGAAGAGCCACGGTTGGGGCAGTCACGTGATCGAGTTTTTCGCGCTCGGTACCGGGATCGTCCCGACTGACGGCAAGGGCGAGATCGAACCGCCGATCCCGGTGCTCGACCTCAACGACCGCTAGCGCGGGATGCCCGGAGACGGCCATCGGGTGCGACGCGCGCGGCACGAGGACGCCGCTGTGATCGCGGAGCTGCTCAGCGAGCTCGGCTGCCCGGTCTCCGCCGATCCGGCGCCGCGCTCGACCCGCTGCTGGAAGCCCCTGCGTCGAGCTACGCTGCGCCCGCCGGCGCGCCCTGGTGGTAGAGCGCCGACCGGTCGATGCCGTCAAACGACGTCCGGCCGGTCAGCGCCAATGCGACGTCGATGTCGGCGTCAATCACCTCGAGGACATGGCTCACGCCCGCCTCTCCGCGTGCCGCCACCGCCCACGCCCAGGCGCGACCGATCAGCACGGCGCGGGCTCCGAGCGCCGCCAGTTTGACGACGTCGAGTCCCGTCCGGACCCCGCCGTCGGCGAGCACCTCGATCTCGCCGCCGACGGCGTCTGCGATCTCGGGCAGCGCCGTGACGGTCGACGGCACGGAATCCAGCTGGCGCCCGCCGTGGTTTGAGACGACGAGCCCGTCGATGCCGGCATCGACCGCGCGGCGCGCGTCCTCCGGATCGAGCACACCCTTGACGATCAGCTTGCCGTCCCAGTTGTCGCGCACCCAGGCGACGTCGTCCCAGGTCACGCTCGGATCGAACTGGGCGTCGACCCAGGCGCGAAAGTCGGACGGCGTGCGAGCGTTCGGAACGGCTTTCTCGAGGTTGCCGAACGTCAGCGGCTTGCCGGCGACCGGCACGTCTTGGATCCAACCGGGGTGGGCTGCCAGGTCGAGCCCGCGCAGGAGCTTGGCCCACACCGAGGGGTCGCCGACGACCGCGTTACGCGTGTCGCGGTGGCGCGCTCCGACGACCGCGAGATCGACCGTCAGCACCAATACCGGCGATCCGACCGCGCGCGCCCGCGCCATCAGCTCCTCGGCATAGCCGCGATCGCGCATCACGTACAGCTGAAACCACGGCGGGGTCGAGGTCGCACGCGCAACCTCCTCGATGCTGCAGATCGACACAGTCGACTCGATGAACGGGACCCCGGCCGCCTCGGCGGCACGGGCGGCCTGCACCTCCGCGCGGCGCGCGAACATGCCTCCCAGGCCGACCGGTCCCAGGATCACAGGCAGCGCCAGCCGCTGACCCAGCACCTCGACCGCGTGCTCGCGCGCCGAGACGTCGCGCATCACGACCTGACGCAGCAGGACGCGCTCGAGATCGGCGACGTTCGCGCGCAGCGTCGCCTCCTCGTAGGCGCCGCCGTCGGCGTAATCGAACAGCTGTCGCGGTAGCCGCCGCCGGGCCAGCTCGCGGTAGTCGCGCACGGTCGCGGGCGCGAGCCGCATCGGTCGGTCGGCAGCGAAGCGCACCGCGCGAGCCTAACGATGATCGCCGGGCGATCACCGCCAGATCCGCTCCGTCTCTCCGCCAGGCTGGCAGTCGCGCGGTGGATCGCTCATGATTGGCTCTCAACGGAGATCAACGGATGAACGGCGCCCAGGCATTGATCCGCACGCTCGTCGACGCGGACGTCACAACTTGCTTCACCAACCCCGGCACGTCGGAGATGCACTTCGTCGCGGCGCTCGACTCGGTGCCGGAGATGCGTGCCGTGCTGGCGCTGTTCGAGGGCGTCGCGACCGGCGCAGCGGATGGCTACGCGCGGATGTCCGGCAAGCCCGCGGCGACGCTGCTGCACCTCGGACCGGGACTCGGTAACGGGCTCGCGAACCTCCACAACGCGCGCAAGGCGAAGGTGCCGATCGTCAACATCGTCGGCGACCACGCGACCTATCACACCAAGTACGACGCCCAGCTCCAGTCCGACATCGAGACCGTCGCGCGCAACGTCTCGCGCTGGGTGCGCACCTCAGCCGGCACCGCGCAACTGAGCCACGACGCCGTTGAGGCGATCACCGCCGCTCTCGGGCCTCCGGGCCAGGTCGCGACCCTGATCCTGCCCGCCGATGTGTCGTGGGAAGACGGTGCCGAGCCGGCGACGATGCCGGCGCCGAGCGCTGCACCGGTCGCCTCCGACGAGGTCGTCGACGAAGTCGCGCGGGCGCTGCGCAGCGGCAAGCGCAGCGCGATCCTGCTGGGTGGCCGTGCGCTGCGCGCCGACGGGCTGCTGGCGGCCGCACGGGTGGCGGCGTCGACCGGCTGCAAACTGCTCACCGAAGTGTTCCCGACGCGTGTCGAGCGTGGCGCCGGGCTGCCGGCCGTCGAACGGCTCGCGTACGTACCTGAGGTCGCCTCGGTCCAGCTCCGCGGCCTCCAGCACCTGATCCTGGTCGACACCAAGACGCCAGTGACCTTCTTCGCCTATCCCGGCAAGAACAGCAGCCTGGTCCCCAGCGGCTGCGAGGTCCACGAGCTGGCCGCGCCGAGTGCGGACGTGCTCGGAACCATGCAGGCGCTGGTCAGGGCGCTCGACGTCGAGCACGTCGAGCCCGAACGCCAGCAGCTGTCGAGGCCGGACCGGGCTACCGGCCGCCTGACCGCCGAGAGCGCATGCCAGACGATCGGCGCGTTCCTGCCCGAGGGGGCGATCGTGTCAGACGAATCGGTGACGTCCGGCGTGGCGCTCGCGGCCAGCACGGCCGGCGCGCCCCAGCATGACTGGCTGACGCTCACCGGTGGCGCAATCGGCCAGGGCCTCCCGGTTGCCGTCGGTGCCGCGGTCGCGTGCCCGGAGCGGCCGGTGATCGCGCTGCAGGCCGACGGATCCGCGATGTACACGATTCAGTCACTGTGGACGATGGCGCGTGAGCAGCTCGACGTGACCGTCGTGATCTTCAACAATCGCTCCTACGCGATCCTCAACATGGAGCTCGCGCGGGTCGGCGCCGAGGCGGCCGGCCCAAAAGCCAAGGCGCAGCTCGATCTCGGCCGACCGGACGTCGACTTCGTCGAGATCGCCTCCGGCCTCGGCGTGTCGGCGCGCCGCGTCGAAACCGGTGAGGGCCTCGCCAAAGCGCTCGAGCAAGCGGCCGGCGAGCCCGGCCCACACCTGGTCGAGGTCGTGGTTCCGGCGATGTTCACTCCCAGGCAGCTGCGCGCAATGCCCTACGCGCTGCGGGCGCTGGAGCTGCTTCCGCGCCCGCTCGCCGCAGCGGTCAAGTCCCGGCTTTACCCGTAGCGCGTGGCGATTTCGTGATCGAGGAAGGATCCGCGCGCACGGGCGTCATCGCTGACAACGGCCCCCGAACCGCTCGCCCGGCGCACTTGACACCTAGCAAGTCTATGCCTTACGCTACTAGGTATGAGGAACGACGCACTCAACGGACAGCTCGACCCACTGATCCTCGCGACGATCGCGCACGAGCCGGCACACGGCTACGCAATCGTGCAGCGGCACTCGCAGCGCAGCCGCGGCACGTTCGAGCTCGCTGAGGGGACGGTCTACCCGGCGCTCCACCGGCGGGAGCGCGCGGGTCTGCTGAGCAGCTCGTGGTCGATGGATTCCGGCCGTCAGCGTCGCGTCTATTCGATCACCGCCGCCGGCCGTTCCGCCTTCCAGACGCGCCGCCGCGAGTGGAACGCGTTCTCGCGGGCGGTCGAGGCGGTGTTCGGATGAGCTGGCTCGAGGCGCTCGCCGCCGACCTGGAGGCCCGCGGTGTGCCCGC
>JBKQJQ010000599.1:0-5958 GCA_052147875.1 Solirubrobacteraceae bacterium
CCGGCTCATCACCGAGAGTGAAGAGCCGGTGGGGCATCGTCGACTCGAATGAGATTGAGTCGCCGGGACCGAGCTCGTAGGTCTCGAAGCCGATCACAACGCCGAGCCGGCCCCTGAGCACATGGCCGTATTCGTGGCCCGAGTGGCGCATCAACGAGTCCTCGGGACACGACGCGCCGTCGACGTCGTATGCCACGAAGAGAAAGTCGACGTCCTGCGGGGTCTGTGGCGTGAGGCGCTCCCAGCGGACGCCCGACGCGAGCTGAATCTCCTTTCCGGCTCCGCGGCGCACGACCGGGTCAACGATGCTCGGCTGTGACACGTGTTCGCTGGTGGGTGCACCGGCGGGCTGCGAGGCCAGCTGCTCCGCCCCGGTCGCGCTCGGATCAGGTTGTGACCAAGGGTTCGGGCGGTCGAGGAGCAGCTCGTCGAGCGACAGTCCGAGGTGATTGACGATCGCGTACAGCGTGCCTACCGACGGCGACGCTTTGCCGAGCTCGACCTGTGAGATCATGCTGGCGGAAACGCCGACTCGGCGCGAAAGCTCCCTCACACCGATGTTCTGGCGCAACCGCTCCTCCCGCACTCTGCTGCCGACCGATATGGGTCCGCCCCGGTTCCGGGGCAGCGGGTGGACAGAGGTGTCCTCGGGCGCTTCCTCTTGCTCCTGATCAACCTGTTCGTCGTCCATGTCTGGCGATGACTGTACAGCCGGCGTCCACGCTCACCGTGAGAGCGGATACGGAAGCGCGGTACGGCGAGGCTCGCAAGCCGTCGTACGGATCTCGACTCCGAGCCTCTCCGCCACCGATACGGCGATCGTCTCGGGACCCTGGCAGGAATGCGTCCTCCAGGTCAGCTGGTCTCTGATAGAGGCACTTCACACTGCTGTAAACCAACGGCGGACGGTCATGCGCGGCGCTCGCCGGGATCCCGTCCGACCAGGGCGGGTTCCACGTACATTGGGGCGACGACGTAGGACCACACCACAGGACGTGCCGCCGGGCCAGATCATCGGAGAGGTGCTCAAGTTCAGCGTCGGCATGATCTATGCCGAGGCGGTTGCGGCTTCGACACGTTAATCAGGTTCTCACTCGTGGATCCGGACTGGCGTGGCTGCAGCTGGAATCGCTCTCCGAGGCGCCGAGATCGCGTCCGCAGAGCTCTAGTTGCCGACGTTGCGCGGCCGGCCCCGGGCTGGCAGCGGGAAGACCCTAATAAACAACCCTCTTGACCCCGGTCGAAGGGTCGGCTAGATTGCCGCGATCAGGAGCCTGTTTACAACAGCGCGACAGTAACGTGTAACATTACAACACGCTCTGGCAAACACGCAGCAGCGGCCGGCGTGTCCGACGGCGTATCAGCGCCGCCGGGCGCGATGTTTGTGGCGTCCCAGGCAAGGAGGGAGTACCGCATGAGGAAGACCGCAGGAGTCGGCGCTCGCGTGCGCGCGTGCGCGACGATCCTCGGGGTTATCGGGGTGACGTTGGCGCTGCTCGTCAATACCAGTGCCAGTGTCGCGAAGAACACCCGGCACCTGAAGATCGCATATCTGTCGTTCGCGGTGACCAACACCTACGACGCGCCGATGCTCGCCGCTGCGAAGAAGGAAGCGGCAGCAAACAACACGACGCTGACCGTGATGGACGCCAACAACAGCCCCACGACGCAGTTCTCGCAGTTCCAGGACGCACTCGCGGCCGGTGGTTATCAAGGGATCATCACGCAACCGATCGAGAGCACAAACCTGATCCCGCTCGTCAAGGAGGCCGTCCACAAGGGAATCAAGGTCGTCAACATGGACCAGATCCTCGGGCCGAACCTGAGCACTCCCGCCAAGCAGGTGCCGGGAATGGCGGGCAACGTCACGTTCGTCCCGACCACACTCGGCTACCGATTCGGCACTCTGGTCGTGCAGGCGTGCAAGGCCAAGCACCTGAAGCCCTGCAACGTCGGCTACATGTACGACATCAAGGACTCGGCGCTCGACGGGGCGATTCGCAGCGGCTTCAACCAGGCGATCCGCTCGGATCATTCGATCAAGGTCGTCGCCGAGGGGCAGGACTTCTTCACCCCGACGGGCGGACTGACCGCCGCTCAGCAGATGCTCACGGCTGACTCGAGCATCAATCTGTTCGCCGCTTCCGATCAGGGGATCGAAGGCGCCAGCCGGCTGGGCAGCGGCCACAAGCTCGTATTCGTCGGCTTCGGCGGCTCGGCTGCAGGGCTGAGGGGCGTGAAGTCGGGTGCCTGGTATGGAACGGTCATGCAGGACCCGTCCACCGAGGGCCGCATCGCGACCGAGGAAGACATCGCCGCGATTCGCACCGGCAAGAGCCAGCCGGCCATCAACCCACTGGCCTCGTATCCGAATTACGGGATCGTCACGAAGGCGAACGTGAGTAAGTTCCACGCTGAATGGCCGGGCTAACAGCGGCCCACGTCGAGCTCCGCGACGTCGCCAAGCAGTTTGGCGGCGTCCGGGCGCTCGACGGCGTCTCGATCAAGATCGAGACGGGAACTATTCACGCGCTGGTCGGGGAGAACGGCGCCGGCAAATCGACCCTCGGGAAGATCATCGCCGGCGCCGTCCATCCGGACGAGGGGCAGTTGCTACTCGACGGGGAGCCGGTTTCGTTTCGCTCTCCAAGAGACGCGCTCGCGAACGGGATCGCGACGATCGCACAGGAGCTGCTGGTCGTGCCCCGAATGTCCGTTGCCGCGAACGTGTTTCTCGGCACCGAGCCGCGACGCGCCGGATGGGTGCGGCGCCGAGCCTTGCGCCAGCGCTTCGAGCAGCTGGCGGCAGAGGCCGGGTTCGAGCTTCCAGCAGATCGACCGATCGGACAGCTCCGGATCGCCGAGCAGCAGCAGATCGAGATTCTCCGCGCGCTCGCGCGGGATGCTCGTCTGCTCGTGATGGACGAGCCGTCGTCCGCGCTCAGCGGCCCGGATACGACCCGGCTGCACGAGATCATCCGGTCGCTGAGCGAGGACGGCAAAACGGTACTGCTCGTCTCGCACGTCCTGCGTGAGGTGCTCCAGCTTGCGGACACGGTCACAGTCCTGCGTGACGGTCGGCTGGTCCGCTCCGCCCCCGCGGCGGAGGAGACCGAGGACTCGCTGATCCAGGCGATGCTCGGCCGGTCGCTGGGAGCGACGTTCCCGGAGAAGGCCGACAGCTCCGTGGACTCTCCCGCGGCGCTTTCGGTGCGCCACGTGACGGCTCCAGGCGTCCAGGACGTGAGCTTCGAAGTCCGCCAGGGAGAAATCGTCGGCATCGCCGGACTCGTCGGCGCGGGTCGCACCGAGCTGGCGCGCGCGATCTTCGGAGCCGATCGCCGCACAGACGGCACGGTCGAGCTTGCGGGAGGGCGTCTCGGAGGCTCTGGCCCGCTCGCCAGCCTGCGCAACGGCCTTGCCATGATCCCCGAGTCGCGCAAGGACGAGGGCCTCCTGTTCGGCCGATCTGTCGTCGAGAACGTGAGCCTCTCGAGCCTCAACGAGTTCAGCCGCGCCGGAATCGTCGACCGTAAGGCCGAACGGGCGGCCGCCGTGAGGATCCTCGAGCGGGTCGAGTTGAAAGGCGGGAGCCCTGCTGCGCCGGTCAGCTCGCTCTCGGGGGGCAACCAGCAGAAGGTGTTGTTCGCGCGGATGCTGATGTGCGGCCCGCGCGTTCTGATCGCGGACGAGCCCACGCGCGGCGTCGACGTGGGCGCAAAGCGCGCGATCTACGACCTGCTCGGTTCGCTGACGCGGGAGGGGCTGGCAGTGCTGCTGATCTCCTCCGAGTTCGAGGAGATCCTCGGGCTCGCACATCGCGTCCTCGTCATGCGCCGCGGGCGGATCGTCGCCGAGCTCGTCGGCGGCGCGATGACCGAGTCGGCGATTCTGGCCGCCGCGTTCGCGGACCCGGTCGTCCAGGCGGACCCCCAGCGCATCACCGCATCCGGTACACAACCAAACGCGGAGGATGAACGATGAGCATCAGCCGTGAGACAGCGGCTCAAGAGGGCGACGACGGCGGCGCAAGCGCCACGGGCGAGGGCGCCCCGGGCACTCAGGCACAAACCGCTGTCACTCGGATCCGCGCCGGAAGGCTGGGAGCGCTGACCCAGGGGCACCTTCGAGCAGCCGGGATCGTGATCCCGTTCGTTGCGCTGTTCATCACGCTGACGATCACGAGCTCGTCGTTCGCCACCAAGACGAACCTGCTCAACATTCTCGACCAGCAGTCGGCGACCCTGATCATCGCCGCGGCGGGAACGCTCGTGCTGGTCGCCGGCGGGATCGACCTGTCCGTCGGCGCCGTCTACGCGCTTGGGGCGGTGATCTCGGGCGAACTCGCAAGCCACGGCATGGCGGCAGGTCCGGCGCTCCTGATCGGGATTCTCGCCGGCCTGTTCGTCGGCCTCATCAATGGGATCGTTGCAACGTTCTTCCGCATCAACGCGCTGATCGCGACGCTGGCGATGGGGTTCGTGATATCCGGCATCGGAAGCCTGATCACCCAGGGGAACCTGATTAATCTCTTCAATCACCCCTCGTTCGGCGACCTCGCGACGACGCACGTGCTCACGATCCTGTCGTCGATCTGGATCGCGCTGATCGCCGTGGTCCTGCTCGGGCTGTTGCTCGCGCGCTCGACGATAGGCCGCTACATGTATGCCGTCGGCGGCAACCGTGAGGCCGCCAGGATCGCCGGTGTGCGCGTCAACGTGGTGCGCTTGATCACCTTCGTGCTGAGCGGCGGCGCCGCCGCCCTCGGCGGCGAGATCGATACCTCACGCGTGCTGAGCGCGCAGGCGGCGAGCAACGACACGCTGACGTTCACCGTGCTGGCCGGGATTGTGGTCGGAGGGACCAGCATCCTCGGCGGCGAGGGGGCTGTGTGGCGAACAGTCGTCGGGGTGCTCTTCATCGCACTGATCGGCAATGGTTACGCCCTCCTCGGACTCAATCCGCTGTACGAGCAGATCACGCTCGGAGTGATCATGCTGCTGGCGGTTGGGTTAGACGCCTGGGCGCGCGGTCGCGGAGGGTGATACCTGCCGCGTTGCAGGTTGAGTCTCAGTTTGCGAACTCGACCGCGAACTGATCGATTTGCGTGATCCGGTGTAGCTGATCTACACGCGGGGAAGCTCGCCCCTTGTGAGAGGAAACGACGCGCTCGGTGCCGAGGTCCTCGACGTTGAACGACGCGAGCGCGGGTGAAGTCGCGGGCCCCCACGGCCGAAGTGGCCGTACCCCGTCGTCTTCTGGTAGATCGGTGTAACTAATCAGTAACGCTGCCTGCGGCGAGGGTGTCGCGGACCCACTCGAGCTCTCGCGAGACGTAATCCACGATGTCCCCATCCTTGACGCTCGCCGGCAGCACATCCCAGGTATAGGTCTCGATTTCGAGATGGTCCGAGATCGGGGTCTGCTTGTGGACCGCGAGCGCCTCCTCGATCGCAAATCGCGTGCTCTTGAAGGCGCCGAAGTCGTCGATGAACACCGGCACGTGCACGTGGACGCGCCATTCGCATGGTCGCGGGTTGCGTTGCCAGTCCTCGACGGCCGCGTCGAGGTTCAGGTAGCTCGTGACGCTCCCGTTCGCGCGCTCGAAGGTCTGCGTCAGATAGACCGCATTCGCGAACTGAGACAGCGCGTCGATCAGCTCATCCCCCACCTGCGGGATGTACAGCGCGGCCGCCGCCTGGAGTTTGAAGAGCGGGATCCCGGCCTCATTGATCGCCCGCAGCGACGCCGGTATGTCGTCGAACACGACCGCCTGGTGGCAGATGTCGAACGTGATCCCCAGGTGCTCGCGGAGCGCCCCATGCGCCTCAGACAGCGGTAGACCCGTGAGCGAGCTCAGCCGGGTCGCCGCCGACCCCGAGTAAAGATGTCGTCGATAGCACTCGAGCGTCTCGGCGGTCGTCTCGAGGTAGCAATAGGGCTCGGGCTCGAGCGCCA
>JBKQJQ010000600.1:0-8502 GCA_052147875.1 Solirubrobacteraceae bacterium
ACAACTTCGCGTAGTCGCGGGCGACAGCCTTGGCGCGCACCGGATCGGTGTCGACTACGCACGCCAACTCGGGCGCCACGAGCTTGCCCGAACCGAGTCGCTCGCGGGCGAACCGCGTGTGCTCGGCGGGTCGAATGGGATCTCGTCGAGGTATCGGATCAGCATCGGCTCGCTGAGCATGTGATCGAAGGTGGCTGTGTATCCGTTCTGCGTGCGCCAGGCGAGGTAGTCGTCGTAGTGGTGGCGTGTCGCCCAGCGGGTGTCGCCGATCACGTTGTTCGGGTCGTCCTGGTTGCGGCGGATCGAGATCGCCTCACAACCTGGGCGACCCCGGCTCTCGGGCGAGAGCTCGAGGAGCAGCGCGAGGACGTCGTCCCCGCGTCCAGGCTTGGCGTGGAACTCGTTGATGACGTGAGTGCTCATGATCGCGTTCTCTCCACGGCGATCAGTAGGCGGGGGTGTTGCGGATCACGATCAGGCTGACGATCTTCCCGTCGCGAACAGTGAAGTAGTTGGTCAGGATCAGCTCGTCGGGGAGGTTGGTCTTGTCGAACGCGCCGTCGTAGCGGCCACGGACGATCGTCTCGCCGTAGTGCTCGATGACCTCGGTGACCTCCAGCGCGATCTTATCGCCGACCATCTCTTAGGCGACCCAGCGACGGACCGCGTCGGCGCCCCAAAACTCGCGGTGGGCGTCGTTGACGAATGCATCATCGGCGAAGGTGGCAACGATCGCGTCTTCGTCGTGCGCATTGACGGCTGCGACGTGCTCGGCGACGATTCCGCGAACGTCGGTGATGGTGCTCATGAGAGCCTCCTTGGTTGCTGTTTCGAAGTGCCGCCAAAGCGACGAGGACATCAAGGTTGCGGCCTCCAGTGACCGGAGAGTCAAGGACCAGCTTTCGCCTTGACCCTCCAGCAACGGGAGAGTCGATACTCCTGGCATGAGACCCCGCGTCACAATCGGCGACTTCTCGCGCGCGTCGCACCTGAGCGTCAAGACGCTGCGCCACTACCACGAGGTCGGGCTGCTCGAGCCCAGCGAGGTCGACCCCGGCAATGGATATCGCTACTACGCCGAGGATCAGATCCCGCTTGCGCAGGTCATCCGCCGGCTGCGGGGCCTGCAGATGCCCGTCGCGGAGGTCAAGTCGGTACTCGCCGCGGGCGACCTCGAGGCGCGTAACCGGCTGATCGTTGCCCATCTCGATCGTCTCGAGGCCGACCTGGCGCAAACGAGGGCTGCCGTCGCCGAGTTACGCGGGTTGCTGGAACGACCCACGACTCCGCGCGCGGTCGTGCATCGCACCGTGCCGCCGACCTCGGCGATCGCGATCCAGGACAGAGTCGACCGAGACGATGTGCTCGCCTGGTGGCACGGGGCCTTGGGCGAGCTCGGCGCGATCGTCCGCGCCAACAGTCTGCGGACAACGGGGCCTGCCGGCGGCATGTACGCGAGCGGGATCTTCCAGCACGGCCGCGGCGACGCGACGGTGTTCATCCCGATCGATGGGACGGCTCGCGCGATCGGACGCGTTGCGCCGCTACTCGTTCCGCCCGCGGAGCTCGCGATCGTTCTGCATCGCGGCTCACTCGCTGATGTCGACCTTGCCTACGGCGAGCTCGGCGCTCATGTGATGAGACACGAGATCAGCGTCGAGGGCCCGTTGCGCGAGTACTACTTGGTCGGGTATCCGGAGGCTGCCGACCAGGGCCAGTGGGAGACGGAGATCGGATGGCCGATATTCCGCTCTGATTGACAGAGGCGACGGTCCCGATCACGACTGCACCAGCCTGCCCTCGGTCCTCGTAGCGGCGCAGCTCGGCGCCGCAAATACGAACAGCTGGATTCGAGCGGGCGCCCTGGCCTCGTTCTCGGCACCAGAACCTCTCTTTCCCCGGCTTATCACCGGAAGCGTTCAAGTGTCGTCGAAAACGGGTCAACTCCACAGGCAGACGCAGACGCATTGCCCCGAGTGGCGAAGCGCTCGCGCAGCGTCGGCGATCGGCGTGATCGAGGTGCCGCCCCACAACACTCGTACGCTCGTGCGCCGGGCGATCTACGAATGCGATCGCGCGGCCCGGCGACGTCCCGGCCTTCATGTTGGGCGCAGGGGAAGTGTCTGTGGCACGCGCAGGTCCCGCGTTGCTTTCACGCGTGAATACCGCGGTCATGGCTGAGTAGATGTCTCGCCGTCGCTGGCGCCAGGCCTGATCGTCGCCAAACTCGAGGGTCTCGGCCACCGGCTCGACGTCAGCGTCGTCACCCTGACCGAAAGCGACCTACCCGGCAGTCCAACGCGATGCAAGAAAGGACAAGCCCATGCGAATCCTCGCCCTCGGCGGCAGCCTCCGCGAAGCCTCCCGGAACCGGGCACTGCTCGACGAAGCCGCAGCACTGGCCCCCGCCGACACCGAGCTGGACCTCAGCCGACTTCCCGTCATCGGCTCGCTTCCCTTGTTCAATCAGGACGTCATGGAGCGTGACGGGCTTCCCTCTGGAGTGGCAGAGCTGAAGGATGCGCTGCGAACGGCGGACGGCCTGCTGATCGCGACGCCCGAGTACAACTGGGGGATCCCGGGGTTCCTGAAGAACGCGATCGACTGGGCGTCGCGCCCGGCCAACGACATCCCACACGTCTTCGGCGACCTGCCGGTGGCGCTGATCGGCGCCGGCGGAGGCGCCGGGACACGCTTCGCACAAAATGCCTGGTTGTCGGTGTTTCGCTTTTTGAGGATGCGACCCTGGTTCGGCAATGGCCTCTATGTCGACCACGCTTCGCAGCGGTTCGACGAGCACAACTGTCTATCTGACGAGGCGACTCGCGAGCAGCTACGGGCGGTCATTACCGGCTTTGCGACTCACTGCGCGCAGCTCCCCCGGATCCGCCCGAGCTAGTGCGCGCGGCTACCACGTCACATGATGCGGGCCCAGATCGCGCCGAGGGCTCGCCGTGCGGCTCGACGGCGGCGTCACATTGGAAGCAGCGATGTTCACTCGTCGCCGGCCCCGTGCCCCAAACGTGGTCCGAGTAGCAGCAGTTGCGGTCGGGCGTCAATCAGCTCCTGGCCAGACCGAAGGCGACCGAGCGCTCTAGACGGCGGGTAGCCTTGGTGCCGATCGGCCTGACCGAGCCGAGTGGAGAAGAGGCTGAGACGATGGCATTCACCCGGGAACAGATTCGAGACTCGATCGAACGCGCGGGTGATGAACACTGGCAGGCCCTCGTCCGGCACCACACCGATGTTTACCCCGCGAGCAATCCCACGCCCGGTGACGTCGCCCGGGCAGAGGCTGAGCGGCTAAACGCCCTCGGCTTGGGCAACGACCCCAACCTCAAGCTGGTGGAGAGCCGGGTCGAGAACGTCCCGCCCGCAGTCCGCATCACCCACGTTTTCGAGGATCGCGACAAGGGCACGCGTTTCGAGACCGAGCCGTTCACCGGCTACGAGTGAGCACACTCCGCTTCCGGTGCGATGCGGCAAACGCGCCGGCGCGAACGCTTCAGCGTGACCGGGCGACGCGAGCGCTTCGACACCGCGCTAATCCATTTGATGCTCGGGAGGCGTCCGATTCCGGCAGGCCAGACGCTCCCGTTCGCCGGCAGCGCGCGTCGCGGGGTCCCCGCGCTCGCGCTGCGAGACTCGCGCCACCGATCCCGGGCAGCGCTCCGGGCTCGCCTCACGCGGCGGACCGGCCAGCGCGACTGCGCCCAGCGGCCTTTGCGGGCGTGGGCCTTCTCGCTCTCGGACGCTTTCTTGCGGGCCGGTAGCGTCGCGGGGTGAGCTTGTACCTGCAGGCCTTGGCGGTCGCGGCCGCCGCGAGAAAATGCGGTCAGGCAAACGAGAACCTGGCTGCCCCTTCCACGAACGACCGGGCACGTCGAGCTTCGCGGCGCCGGCGATCATCGCTTCTGCTTCGGCCTGGCCGATCGCCGGAGCGGCAGCGCCACGACCAGACCTGTGTCGGCGACGATGCAGCACTCTCGCCCGCAACCAAGTGGCGGCTGGTGGCGTTCCAGAGCAGCAGTGTCAGATAGTCCGATTACTTCGATCGAGACCGCTGCAAATAGCCCGATGGAGCGCTCTGGCTGGCGGGGTCATGGCCGCTGCTTTGTGGCGATGCGACGGCCTCGCGCCCCGCTGCTCGTTCTCGTCCAACCCGGTCGTCTCGTCGGTGCGAACCAGATGCCTGCTTTTTCGCGCGGAGCGATGCCGAGCGCAGGGTAGGCTGCGTCGGCCCCCTGGAGAGAATCGGCGCGTGGTGGTGGAGCCTGCTCGTGGGAGACTTCTATGTGCAATGAGCGAGGGGCTCGGGGAAGTTGCGGGTAAGGAGGTGAGAGTCGGCTCGCGGTCGGGTTTGGGCGCGTTCCTGGAGCGTGCTGAGGATCTGGCCCTACTTGAGGAAGCTTTTGCCTCCGTTCGAGCGAGCGGGCAGGGGACGCTTGTGTTGGTGGCGGGTGAGGCCGGCGTGGGCAAGACGGCGCTGTTGGAGCGGTTCTGCGAGTCGCAGCGTGCGGCAGCCCGGGTGCTGTGGGGCGCGTGTCAGCCGCTGTTGACTCCGCGTCCGTTGGAACCGTTCTTGGATGTCGCCGAGGTGGTCGGCGGCGAGGTGGAGGAGTTCGTGGTCGCCGGGGCGAGGCCTCACGAGGTGGCGGGCGCGCTGATGCGCGAACTGCGAAGACGAGCGCGAACGGTGCTGGTGCTGGAGGACATGCAGTGGGCGGACGAGGCCACGCTCGACGTGTTGACCTTGCTCGGCCGTAGGGTCGGTTCGGTTCCGGCGCTAGTTGTGGCGAGTTTCCGGGATGACGAGCTTGGCCGCGCCCAGCAGCTCCGGGTCGTCCTTGGGGAGCTGGCAGGGCGTCCTCGTCGGTTGAAGGTCGCGCCGCTGTCGCCGGCGGCGGTCACTGAGCTCGCTGATCCGTACGGGTTTGACGCTGGGGAGCTGTACCGCAAGACGGGCGGCAACCCGTTCTTCGTCACCGAGGTGCTCGCGGCCGGAGGCGAGCAGATCCCTGAGACGGTGCGCGACGCGATCCTCGCTCGTGCCGCGCGCTTGCGTGTGCCCGCGCGGAGGCTGCTCGAAGCGGTCTCGGTCATACCTGGACACGTCGATCTGTGGTTGCTCGAGGCGCTCGCCGGGGAGCTGGTTGACCGTCTTGATGAGTGTCTGGCGTCGGGGATGCTGTGCGCAGGCTCTGCATATGTCGCTTTCCGTCATGAGCTGGCGCGCCTTGCGGTCGAGGAGGCGACCGCACCGAACCGCAGGGTGGCGTTACATCGCGGTGCGCTCGCCGCGCTTGCCGCCCACCGAGGCGCTGAGCTCGATTTCGCGCGACTCGCTCACCACTCCGAGGCGGCTGGAGACGCTCTGGGCGTATTGCACTGGGCGCCACAGGCTGCTGCGCGGGCTGCTTCGTCAGGTGCGCATCGCGAGGCGGCGGCGCAGTACGCGCGCGCGGTCAGTTTTGCCGATGGAGTGTCGCTCGAGAGGCGCGCTGAGTTGCTGCAGTCTCGCGCAGATGAGTGCTTCATGACCGATCAGTTTGCAGAGGCGATCGAAGCTCAACAGGCGGCGCTCGAGTGTCACCGACGGCTCGGCGACCCGCGAGGCGAGGGAGACTCGCTGCGGTCACTGTCAGCCCTTCTGCGATACGTCGGCCGGACTCGGGATGCGCAGAGGGTGGCTCTCGAGGCGGTCGAGCTGCTCGAGCCGCTGCCGCCGGGGCACGAGCTCGCAATTGCCTACTGCAACGTCTCTTATCTGTGCCTGAGCATGGAGGACGCTGCTGGGGCTGTGACATGGGGTGGTCGTGCGCTTGAGCTCGCACGACGACTCGACGACACGGAGGCGCGCGTCTACGCCCTTACGAACCTCGCGGTGGTGGATTTCCGGGCCGGTGAGACTGAAGGGCAGGTCAAGCTCGAGCGCGCGCTGGAGCTTGCACAGCGGCACGGTCTCGAGGAGCACGCCGGGCGGGTATTCTCGAACCTCGTCGTGTGGCCCGTGCGGCACCGCATGTTCGCCCTCGCGTCCACGTATCTCGAGGCTGGGCTGAAGTACAGCAGCAAACGGGGTCTTGACACCTGGCGGCTGTACCTTCTGGCCTGTCGTGCCCGTCTCGAGCTGGATCTTGGCCGGTGGAGCGAGGCGGCCGACTCCGCTGCCCTGGTCCTTCGTGATCCTCGCAGTGCGCCCGTTCCACGCGGCTGGGCATTGGCTGCGCTTGGACTGGTAAGAGCGCGGCGTGGTGACCCTGAAGCATCGGCGGCGATCGACGAGGCGTCCCTCCTTGCGCAGTCGACGGGGGAGCTTCAGCGCGTCGCACCGGTCGCTGCAGCGAGCGCCGAGGCGGCCTGGCTGGCGGGCGACAGCGCCACCGTGGCCAAGGTGACCGACGCGGCGCTCGCGCTAGCTCTTGATCGTCAAGTGCCGTGGGTCGTTGGCGAGCTCGCGTATTGGCGCTCGTGCGTGGGCCTACATGACGAGCTCCCCGCCGGCGTGGCGGCGGAGCCGTTCGACCTGTTGATCGCCGGCGAGTGGGCACGAGCCGCGCAGCTGTGGCGCAAGATCGGCTGTCCATACGAGGCGGCGCTCGCGCTCGCGCAAAGCAACGATCCACTGGCGGTGCGCCAGTCGATCGATGGGCTACAGCAGCTGGGCGCGCGACCCGCCGCTGCGATCGTCGCACGTAGGCTGCGCGCGCGCGGCGCGCGCGGCCTGCCAAGGGGGCCCCGCCCGCAGACGCGCGCGAATCCGGCCGGCCTGACGGCTCGCGAGCTCGAGGTGCTGGCCCTGCTCGTAGACGGCTTGCGCAACGCGCAGATCGCCGAGCGTCTGGTCGTCTCTGAGAAGACCATCGATCATCATGTCTCGGCGATCCTGCGCAAACTCGACGTTCGCAGCCGAGGGGAAGCGGGCGCGGAAGCCGCGCGGCTCGGGCTGGCACGTCCAAGATAGGTACCGCGAGCTCCCAATATGGGGAGAGCTCCCGATGCGCGCGTGCGTGCGCGCTCGTAGGTTCGTCCCAGGCAGAAAGCCAACGATCAGGAGACCTACGTGCGTCGATACATCGTGCAGCGCGCATTTCCCGATGGGCTGCGGATCCGGACCGACAACGGCGGCGCGGACATCTACCGCAAGGTCGTCGAACGGAACGCGGATGAGGGCGTGACTTGGCTGCACTCGTACGTGAGCGCGGACAAGCACACCACGTTCTGCGTCTACGACGCGCCCAACCCCGAGGCGATCCGCAAGAGCGCCATCAGCAACGACTTGCCCGTCGATCAGACCACGCCGGTGCGCGTACTCGACCCGTACTTCTACACCGGTGAGCTGGTTTGATGCTCAGCTTGGTTCGCGCCGGCTCTTCTCGGCGCGATGGTGGCCGTGATTCCGTCCAGGGTGCCGATGCGAGGCCTGGTCGCTTGTGGCTTGGGCCAGCGGGCCCCTGGGGAGACGATTGGAGGTCGTGATGACGACGTTGTTTGGTCGGCTCGGGAGGCCTGTCGCAGGCCGTGCCGGAGCCGCCGCACTTACCCTGGGCCTGGTTGGCGTGGCGCTTGTGTTCAGCTCGCCCGCGAGCGCCCAGACCAGGCCTTGTTCTGATGATGTGGTCGCCCCGACCGGCCCTGCGACAGTGTCGGCCGCGTCCACGATGTCCTATGGCAGGGTGCTGGTCGTCGGTTCGGGCGACTACGCCGGTTGTTCGCTGTACCTGCTGACCTCAGACCAGCTCCAGGCGCTGTCTGGCGCTGGCTTCGCGTGCAGCGACAACATGAACGTCCTGGATATGCCGTGCGACACTGACCTGTGGCCGGCGCTGGTCACCAAGGGTGCTCCGATCGCGGGGCCGGGGGTCAATCCCAGGCTTCTCGGGACGGTGAGACGCACCGACCTCGACCTGCCGGGCGTGTCGTCGGTGCGGCAGGTGACCTACGCCGGTTACCCGTTATACCGGTTCTTCCTAGACCAGGCGGCGGGGGATACGCAAGGCGCCAACTTGGACGATCCAGTGGTCAGTCCCCCGGGCATCTGGTACCTGGTCGATCCGCATCGGGGCACGCCCGCGACGGGTCAGGCTCAATTGCAGCTCGAGACCGCTGCGGTCGGCGGCAGCGGGCCCGACGAGACCGTGCTGGCCGCAAGGATGAATAATGATTTCAGCGTCTTCCCCGACGCCAGCTTCCCCGTCTACACCTTGAGCCGCGACCATGGCCACAGGTGGGGAGAGGCCAGCGGCCACGAGCGGTATGGCGAGTGGGGCGAGGGGAGCGCCTGTCAGGGGCTGTGTGCCGTTTACTGGCCACCGCTGCTCACTTCAGAGTGGCCTGAAGCAGGGGCTGGCGTTGACCAGCATGCCCTCGGGATCATCGTCAGACCCGACGGCAGCCACCAGGTGACCTACAACGGCCGGCCGCTTTACCTGTTCAACGACGATGCCTACATCGCGGGCATTACCGGGACGCAGAGCATCAACGGAGCGGGTGCGCACACCC
>JBKQJQ010000601.1:0-3523 GCA_052147875.1 Solirubrobacteraceae bacterium
TTGAATTTAATTCAAAGGTTAAAACTCGTCGGAAACATATCTATAGCCTCAGTGCGACTACCCGTGGGAGATGATCAGCGGCAACGCGTGCTCGTGCCGCGATCTCGCGTGTATGAAATGGATCTCGAGTTCGTCGATCTCGGTCTTAAACTGCGGAAGCGCGTTGAGCTTGGCCTCGCACGCGCGCCAATCGTGCTCGGCCGCCCAATAGCGCGCAAGCTCCTGGATCGTCGCCAGCTGCACCCCCTGCGACCGATCCGAAACGAGCTCCTTGCCGGGCCAAAGCGTCGCCGCTATGCGTCGACGGAGCTCCACCAGGGTCTCCTCCGGAACGTCCACCTGGAACGGGCGAATCGTCGTCGCGCCCGACCTCAACCATGTGGCAGCCATGTGAGCCTCCTCGGTCCGTAACACACGACGAAACAATCCTCCCCGCGCCCCCAACTCGCGCCCGTGAGGCCCTGGCCTAGACACCGGTCGACGCCCTGGCCAGCATCATTCCCGCCGCACGAATCGCGCGCCGGCCCTGATTCTGTAGCGGTCACGATCGCAAGCTTCGGCGTGTCCTTTAGGATCGGTCGTCGCAGATGGACACTGGTTCTGCCGGACCGGGGCGGCACCCTCACCTGCTCGGGCGGGGTGGCGAGTGCGCGCTCTTGGACGGGTTGATCAGCGATATCCGGCGGGGCGAGAGTCGGTGCTTGCTGTTGCGGGGTGAGGCCGGGATCGGCAAGACAGAACTGTTGAAGTACCTGGTCGAGTCGGCGTCGGGTCTGACGGTGCTTCCTGCAGTGGGGGTGGAGTCGGAGATGGAGCTGGCGTACGCCAGCCTGCATCAGCTGTGCGGGCCGCTGCTCGACCGGCTTTGGAGGCTTCCGGCTCCGCAGCGTCGGGCTGCGGAGGTCGTATTCGGGTTGAGCGACGGCGATGCCCCGGATCGGCTCCTGGTCGCCTTGGCCTTGCTTAGTCTGTTGTCGGCGGTGTCCGAGGACCGGCCGGTGCTGTGTGTAATCGATGACGCGCAGTGGCTCGATCACGCGTCGGCGCTGTCACTCGCATTCGTGGCGCGTCGTCTGCTGGCCGAGCCCGTGGGGCTGCTGTTCGCGGCCCGCGAACCAGGGGACGAGCTCAAAGACCTGCCCCATCTTGATGTCAGGGGTTTGCGTAACGGTGACGCTCGGGCGCTGTTGGGCTCGGCGGTGCGATTCAGGTTGGATGACCAAGTGCGCGATCGCATCGTCGCCGAGACGCGGGGTAACCCGCTCGCGTTACTCGAGCTCCCCCGGGGCCTGAGCGCCACGGAGCTCGCCGGGTTCGGCGCGGGCTCGGTCTCTGTGCTCTCCAACGGGATTGAGGCGAGTTTCCGCCGTCGGCTCGCGGCGCTGCCCGCGGAGACCCAGCGGCTGCTGCTCATCGCAGCGGCCGATCCACTCGGTGAGCCCACCGTGGTGTGGCGGGCCGCTGAGCTGCAGGGGATCAGCGCGAACGCGGGGGCACCCGCCGAAGAGGCAGGCCTGTGCGAGTTCGGCGCCCGTGTCCAGTTCCGGCATCCGCTTGCCCGCGCCGCCGCGTACACCGCGGGGCCCTCGGACGGGCGGAGGCAGGCTCACGCGGCGATCGCGGAGGTGACCGACGCCATGGCTGATCCGGACCGCCGGGCGTGGCACCGCGCCCTGGCCTCGGCGGGTCCGGATGACGAGGTCGCGGATGAGCTCGAGCGATCCGCCCTTCGCGCGCAAGCCCGGGGCGGTCCAGCGGCTGCGGCTGCGTTTCTTGAGCGCGCGGTTGATCTGACGCTCGATCCTACGCGCCGCGCCGAGCGCGCGCTGGCGGCCGCGGACGCGAACTACCTTGCCGGGTGTGCGGAGGACGCGCTGCGTCTAGTCGCGGTCGCGGAGCGCGGGCCCCTCAACGAGTTCAACCGCGCGCGCGTTGACGTGCTGCGAGGGCGGGTGGCGACGATGCAGCGCCGCCCGGGCGACGCGCCGCCGCTGGTTCTTGGCGCCGCCCGGCGGCTCGAGCGGTTCGATCGCCGCGTTGCCCGGGAGACCTATCGCGACGCGTTCCTCGCCGCCGTCTACGCGGGACGCTTCGCGGGCGAGACCGGGCTGCCTGAGGTCGCTGCGGCCGCGCGCTCCGTGGCACCGTCGGTCGAGCCTCCGAGTCCGACCGACGAACTGCTCGACGCGGTCGCGCTGTTGATCGACGCCGGCTGGGCTGCGGGCGCGGCCAGGGCGCAGCGCGCCCTAGCCGCCTCCTGCGTCGCGCCGATCGCGCCGGAGCTCGACCTGCACTGGCTGTTTTTCGCAGGCCGCATGTTGGCCCCGTACCTGTGGGACGCGGACGGTTGGGACGCCCTCAGTGGGCGAATACTCAAGCTGGTGCGGGACGCCGGCGTTCTCGCGTTGTTGCCGATGGCAGCCTCCCAGAGGGTCGGGTGGGAGCTGTTCGCCGGCGATCTCACTGCCGCGGCGGCCCTCGTCGTGGAGCAGGACACGGTTCATGAGGCGATCGGCGGCGATCGCTGGTCCGGGTCGCGGCTCGCGCTCGCGGCGTTTCGTGGGCGCGAGTTCGAGGTTGCGCAGCTGGACGAGGCCGCGACTCGCGATGCTGTCGCGCGCGGCGATGGCCCATGGGTCGCTTTGCTCCATTGGTCGACTGCGGTTCTTTGCAACGGCCTCGGACGCTATGACGAGGCACTCAGGGCTGCGCTGCTGGGAGCCGCGTATCCGCCCGACCTGCACGTCTCGAACTGGGCGCTCAGCGAACTGGTCGAGGCGGCAGCGCGGAGTGGGCACCCCGAAGCGGCCACCGATGCGCTCGAGCGGCTCGGGGAGATGGGGCGCGCGTGCGGCACCGACTGGGTGCTCGGCGTCGAGTCACGCGCCCGAGCGCTCGTGGCAAACGCGGCGGACGCGGAAAACCTCCACCGCCAAGCGATCGAGCGCCTTGGGCGCACACGCTTCCTCACCGAACTCGCTCGCGCACACCTTGTCTATGGCGAGTGGTTGCGCCGCGAGGCGCGCCGCGTCGACGCGCGCGTGCACCTGCGCACGGCGCACGACATGCTGGCGGGGATGGGGATGGAGGCGTTCGCCGAGCGCGCCCGTAAAGAGCTGCTGGCGACCGGTGAGAAAACGCGCAAGCGGACAGCGGAGACGCGCGATGACTTGACCACGCAGGAGCGGCAGATCGCCGAGCTGGCCCGTGACGGGCTGTCGAACCCTGCGATCGGCGCGCGGTTATTCCTCAGCCCGCGTACGGTCGAGTGGCATCTGCGCAAAGTGTTCGGCAAGCTCGGGATCCGCTCTCGCCATGAGCTGGCTGGCTCGCTCGGCAAACCTGAGTCCGAGCTCCTCCGCGCTTGATCCTCTCCCCCGCGTCCGTGCGGCCGGACCCGGGCGCTGACCAGGGAGTCACGGGTGCGAGAGTCGGCTCGGGGTGGCACGGTGCTGCCACTACCACTCGACCGATGGAGGTCACCGTGAGCACCACTAACGTGAGCGCCGACAGCTCAACCGAG
>JBKQJQ010000602.1:0-3498 GCA_052147875.1 Solirubrobacteraceae bacterium
TTGCCGAACACGCCCTCCTCGGTGCGGAGGTTGTCCTCGGTCATGCTGTCGGCGAGTTGCTTGAGCAGCTCGCGCTGGTTGTGCTTGAGCCGCTTGGGGATCACAACGTTGACGACCACCCGCAGGCTGCCGTGACGGCGGCCGCGGAGCGCCGGCATACCTTCGCCGCGGATCGAGAACGTCTCGTTCGGCTGCGTGCCGGCCGGAATCTCGAGCTCCGTCGTGCCGTCGATCGTCGGTACTTCGACGGTCGTGCCGAGCGCCGCAAGCGGCGCTGCGACGTCGACCACCGTCACCAGGTCGTCGCCGTCGCGGACGAACCGCGGGTCGTCCGCGACGCGAATCTGGAGGTACAGGTCGCCGCTGCGCCCACCATGCTCGCCGGCGTGGCCGCGGCCGCTGACGCGGATCCGCTGCCCGTCCTCGATCCCGGCTGGGACGTCGACCTTGAGCTTCACGCGCTCGGGCTTGCGCCCGCGGCCGTGGCAGACCTTGCACGGCGTCTGCGGGACCTTGCCGTCGCCGTCGCACTGGTCGCAGACGACCGCGCGCACAACCTGGCCGAACGGGGTGCGGGTGACCGCGCGCAGCTGGCCCTGACCCTGGCACTTGGGGCACGTCTCGATCGGGGTGCCGGGCTCGGCACCGTTGCCGTGGCAGTGCTCGCAGCGCTCGATCGCGTCGAACGTGACCTCGACCTGCTCGCCGCTCGCGGCCTGCGCGAGCGTGATCTCGGCCCCGACGGCGACGTCGCCGCCAGTCATCGGAGCGCCGGGGCGCCCGCCGAAACCGCCAAATGCACCGCCGAGACCGCTGGCGCCGAAAAACGCTTCGAAGATGTCCGCGACCGACCCGAAGCCGTCGAAGTTCGGGGAATAGCCGCCGCTGCGCAGGCCCTCGTGGCCGTAGCGGTCATAGGTCGCGCGGCGGTCAGCGTCTGAGAGGACCTCGTAGGCCTCGGCGGCCTCCTTGAACTTCTCCTCGGCCTGCGGGTCGTGGCTGTTGACGTCGGGATGCAGCTCGCGGGCGAGCTTGCGAAACGCCTTCTTGATCTCGGCCTCGCCGGCGTCGCGCGAGACGCCGAGCACGTCGTAGTAATCGCGGGTGACAGCCATCAGCGCGTGTCGTAGACGTCGGAGACGAACGTGGAGAGCTGCTGCGCAGCGTCACGGACGGCGCGGATCGCGCGGCCGTAGTCCATCCGCAGCGGGCCGATCACCGACACGGCACCGAGGCTGCGCTGCGGCAGGCCGTAGCTCGCCGCGACGAGTGCCAGCGAGCGCAGCGCGGGCACCTCGTTCTCGGCCCCGATCCGGACCGCGACGTCGTGGGGAGCGCTGAGCGCCGAGCGCAGAACCTCGAGTATCACGACGCGCCGCTCGAGCATGTCCATCAGCAGGTTGAGATCCGAGACCTCGCCGAAACGACCGACGGTCAGCAGCCGCGCGGTGCCGTCGACGTACAGCGACGCCTGAGCGGACGCCTCCAGCTCCGTGAAGACCGGCGACAGGGCGTCGAGAAACGAGCGCTCGGTGTCGGGCAGCGACGGATCGTGCAGCCGCTGGTGAAGCATCCGCGCGCCGAGCCCGAGCCCAACCAGGCGCTCGTTGAGGTAGCTCGCGGCCCAGTCCGACAGGCCGGGGTCGACCGGGCGGGCGAAAGTGAACAGGCGCTTCGAGACGCCCCCCGTCGAGGTGATCACGACCACCATCAGGACCTGAGGCTGGAGCGTCAGGACCTCGATGTGGCGGATCGTCGAGGTCTCGATCGGCGGCGCGGTGACGATCGCGAGCAGGTTCGTGACCTGCGACAGGGCCTCAGTCGTGACCCGCATCGCCTCGTCGAGCTCACGGCGCACGAGCGACAGCGAGAGGGCCGGGCCGGGCGGCTCGGTCGGCAGCAGGCGGTCGACGAAGTAGCGGTAGCCGGCCTGAGTCGGTATGCGGCCGGCCGAGGTGTGCGGGTGCGCGAGCAGCCCCAGCTCCTCGAGACTGGCGAGCTCGTGGCGGATCGTCGACGGCCCCCACTCGAAGGCGGCGCTGAGCGCCTTTGAGCCGACGGGCGCGCCCTCGTCGAGGTATTCCTCGACGAGGCGGCGCAAAACGAGCTCCTGACGGTCTGTGAGCATCGGTTTTGATTGTAGGTACGGTCCGGCGGTGATCAGGAGAGGCGGATCTCGGCCTCGCCGTTGCGGATGATCCGCTTGCCGTCCTGCTTTGCCTCGGAGTCGACGGTCGCGATCGCGCCGTCGACCTCGCGGACGGTTCCGTGGACGACGATCTCCGTTTCCAGCATCCCGGGGCTACGGAACTGGACCTTGAGGCTCTGGAGCCGGTCCGGGCCACCGAACTGCTCGGTGTGGGCTCGCGCGACCTGGGCCATCGAGTACAGGCCGTGCAGGATCCGTCCCGGCAGGCCGACCTGCTTGGCGAACTCCTCGTCGATGTGGATCGGGTTGAAGTCGCCAGAGGCGCCCGCGTAGCGGACGGTCACGTAGCGGTCGGGCGTGACCTTGAGCTCGAACTCGTCGCGGGGGTTCATGTCGAGCGCACGATGTTGGTCCAGGTGCCGGTGCAGACGGTCTCGTCGCGCTGGTTGGTCGAGACCGTCTCGAACACGAAGAACTTCAGGCCGCCGCGCTCGGAGATGTCCTTGACGGCCGCGGTTGTCGCGATCTCGTCGCCGGCGACGACCAGCGGCCCCCAGCGGAACTCCTGGCTGCCGTGGACCATGTGGGCGAAGTCGACGCCGACCTCGGGGTCGAACAGCGGCTTGGTCATCGCCCGGCCGGCATAGACGACCGCGAACATCGGCGGCGCGACGACGTCCGGGTAGCCCGCGGCGCGGGCCGCCTCGAGGTCGAGGTGGAGCGGGTTGGTCTCGCCGACCGCATGGGCATATTCCCTGACCTTCTCGCGCCCGACGGCGTAGATGACGGGCTCATACGTCTTCATCGCGTCTGGAGCCTACAAGGGGTGCCTCGACTAACTGCCGTCCAGCGCCAGTTAGTCGCAGCGCCCCCTCAGATGATCACCGGCACTGCGCCACCATCGACCGACCAGGCGGCCCCGCTGACGTTCGAAGCAAGCTCAGAGCACAGGAACACGATCACGTTGGCGATCTCCTGCGGGGTCGCCAAACGGGCGATCGGCAGCGCTTTCGCCGCCGCCTCGAGCACCTCTTCCTTGGTCTTGCCCTGGGCCTGGGCGGTCTGTTCCGCCAGCCCGCCGGGACCCAGCCACAGCTCGCCGGCGACCGGGCCCGGCGTGACGGCGTTGATCAGCACGCCGTGCTCTGCGTACGCCTCGGCGTATGAGCGCGAGAGCGCCAGTTCGGCCGCCTTGGCGACCGAATAGGCGACGTTGCGCTGTCCGGGCCGCTTGCCCGACGAGGAGCTGACGTTGACGACCCGCCCCCAGCCCCGCTTCACCATCTCCGGCAGCGCGGCGCGCATCAGCCGCATCGGCGCCATCACGTTGATCTCCCACTGGTCCTGCC
>JBKQJQ010000603.1:0-8593 GCA_052147875.1 Solirubrobacteraceae bacterium
CGTCACGTTCTCGCTGTTCGCCGCGCCGGCGCTGGCAGCGCTTCAGGGAGCAGCCGGCAGACGGACGCTCGAGCCCGAGGCCGTGCTGGGCGTTGACGTACCCCGCAACCCGCAGCGCGAGCAGGCGATCCGCGTCGTGTTGGCGCGTGGCGACGGGCGGCCGGTGGCGACGCCCAACGGCGCCCAGGGGTCGCACATCCTGACGTCACTGCTAGGAGCCGACGCGCTGGCGATGATCCCGGCCGGCGAGGGCGCGTTCCCGGCCGGCACCGTCGTCGCGCTCGAAGAGCTCGCCCGCTGAAGCGCGATGCTGGCCGCACTCGCAGTGATCGTCGTCGTGCTCGCCGAGATCATCCGCCGTGTGCTGCGCCGGCTACCGGCCAAGGCGGTCATCGTCTCGCATCCGAAGTCGACGGTGATCGCCCACGACGGGGCGGTGCGCTCGGTGCAGTCGGCCCAGCTGACGATGGACCGCGCCGAGCTGGAGCGGCTGTGGAAGCGACCTAACCTCGAGAACCTCGCTCGCACCTACTGGCGGTTTCTGTCGCGGGTGACGCTCGGCCTGATCCGGGTCGTGTATGGCGCCGATAGCCGCTCGGTCGTGTTTCTGGTCAAGCCGCTGACCCTGCTCCGGTTCGGCGCCCCCGAGTACACCCTCGACGGCAACCACGGCGCGGTCCGGTGGCGGATCCGCGACGGGCTGCTGGTCGCGCGGGCCGGCCGCGGCAGCGGCTACCTCGAGCTCGACGTCAAGCGCCAGCCCGACGACCCCGATGGGCGCGCTCGGGTCGCGATCGACGTCGACGTGTCGAACTTCTACCCGTCGATCGCCGCCGGCTTCAGCACGCCCGTTTACCAGATGACTCAGTCCGCGGTCCACGTGCTCGTGACGCACGCGTTTCTGCGCTCGCTGGCGAAGCTCGACCTGGCGAAGTCGAAGGTCGGGCAGCTCGCGGAGCGGCCGTAGGCGTTCCCGCCGCAGTGCCGATCAGCCGTACGTGATCCCGAGGTTGCGCATCTTCGTCCGGTCGTGGCGGGCGAAGATTCGCCGCACCGTCCCCGACCGCGAGCGCATCACGAGCGACTCGGTGCTGGCGCTCTGGTCGCTCTGATAGCGGACGCCCTGGAGCACGTCGCCGTCGGTCACCCCGGTGGCCGAGAAGAATGCGTCCTCGCCCGCCACGAGGTCGTCGCAGGTGAGGACCTTGTCGAGGTCGTAGCCGCCCTCGATTGCGGCGTTGCGCTCCGTCTCGTCGCGCGGCCACAGCCGCCCCAGGAGCTGGCCGCCGATGCACTTGATTGCGGCCGCCGAGATCACGCCCTCGGGCGTGCCGCCGATCCCCCACAGCAGATCGACGGGCGAGTTCTCGCTGACCGCGAGCAGTGACGCCGAGACGTCTCCGTCGGTGATCAGGCGCACCCTGGCACCGGCCTCACGGACCTGGCGCATCGCGTCCTGATGACGCTCGCGGTCGAGCATCACGACCATCACGTCGCGGATGTCGCGCTTGCGGCGCTCGGCGACCAGCGCGAGCGTATCCGCCAGCGGCCGGTCGAGGTCGAGCACGTCGGCGATCTCGGGTCCGCCGGCGATCTTCTCCATGTAGACGCACGGCCCGGGATCGAACATCGTCCCGCGCTCTGACAGCGCGATCACCGCCAGCGCGCTCGGCATCCCGAGCGCCGTCAGCCGCGTCCCCTCAAGTGGATCGACCGCGATGTCGACCTCCGGTGGACTGCCGTCGCCGATGTGCTCGCCGTTGAACAGCATCGGCGCCTCGTCCTTCTCCCCCTCGCCGATCACGACCACGCCGTCCATCGCCACCGAGTCGAGGACCTCGCGCATCGCGTCGACGGCCGCCTGGTCGGCCCCGTCCTTGTCGCCGCGCCCGACCATCCGCGCGGCCGCGAGCGCCGCCGCCTCGGTTACGCGGACGAGTTCGAGCGCCAGGTTGCGGTCAGGTTTGCGGGTGCTCACAGGACCCCCGGTGGTTTCCGGACGGCGCCGCTCTCCTGCGCGCGGAAGACGGCCCCGGCGAGGATCATCAGGCACGAGACGAGCGCAATCCACCAGCCGATTGTGACCGTGATCTCGTCCGGGGGCGAGCCGGGCTTGTCGATCACGCCCCGGAATAGGGTGATCGTCAGCGCCACCAGCGCCGTCACCGCAGTCAGCTCGCCGCGCGGCCACGAGAGCGCGTGTCCGCGAATGATGATGTAGGCGAGAATCGCCGGCGCAAAGGCCGCAATCAGCAGCAGGAAGCGGGCGAACGACAGCGAGTCCCAGCCACTGCAGGTCGAGTTCGGACCGCGACACGGCCCGAGGACCGCGTTCTGGTTACCAAGCGAATACCAACTCAGAAACAAGGACACTCCCAGCAGGATCCCCCCGACGGTCGCGATCAGCTCGCCGCGATTGAGGGCCTTAAAGTCCACCGGGTCCGCAGCCTAACCGTTTTTCGGTAAGCACGATGCGGGTCGCCGGCGGCCACGCACGGCCCCACCGGTGCTCTGCGGCGCTCCTGCGCGCGAGCGGCTGAGCGCTCTCCTGCGGGCCAGGGCGCGGTCCGCGGCCGCGGTCCGGCAGACTGCGGGCGATGAGGTTCTCAGAGCTGTGGCCACTGAACCGCGAGATCGAGATCGACGCGTACGTCGGCGAGGTCGTGGGAGGCGACAGGCCGGGGTCAGACCGGCCGTTCACGCTCGTCAACTTCATTGCCAGCGTCGACGGGCGCGCGACGGTCAACGGCCGCTCAGCCGGGCTCGGCGACGATGGCGACAAGGCGCTGTTCCGCGCGCTGCGTCGGAGGGTCGACGCCGTCCTGGCGGGCACCGGGACGCTGCGCGCAGAGCGATACGGCCGGATGCTCGGTGATCCGTCTGCTCGCGAGCGACGCGTGGCGGAGGGTCTCAGCCTCGAGCCGCTGACCTGCACGCTGACGCGGGGCGGGACGCTGCCGCTCGAGATTCCGCTGTTCGCCGAGCCCGAGGCGCGGGTGATCGTGTTCAGCGGCGCCGACATCGACACCAGTAGCGCGCGGGCGCAGGTTGAGGTCGTCAGGCTCGCCCCCGATGAGCTCACGTTCGCGACGGCGCTGCGACACCTGCGTGCTATGCACGGCGTTCGGACGCTACTGTGCGAGGGCGGGCCACGGGTGTTCGCCGAGCTCGCGCGCGAAGCGGTCGCCGACCAGCTGTTTCTGACCCTGTCGTCGACGCTCGTCGGCGGCGGTAGCGGACCGGCGATCACCTCCGGGCCGCCGCTGCCGGTGGCTGACAGGCTGCGGCTCGAGGGAGTGCTGGAGCGCGACGCAACACTTTTTCTACGATATGGATTGACGTAGTTGGGTAACTGACACAGAGTCGATGGCCGATCCAATCGTTGAGACACTGGAGGAGGCGCGCGAGCGGACGCTGGCGCTGGTTGCGTCGGTCGCCGACGACGATCTCGAGCGGGTCCATTCGGAGCTGATGAGCCCACTCGTCTGGGACCTCGGCCACATCGCCGCGTTCGAGGATCTGTGGATCGGCCACCGCTACGGTGGCCGCCGGCTGCTGCGCGAGGACCTGGCTGAGGTCTACGACGCGTTCGAGACGCCGCGGGCGCAGCGCGGCGATCTGCCCTACCTGCGCACCGCGCAGGCGCACGAGTACCTGGCCGAGGTCCGCGAACGCTCACTCGAGGTGATCAGAGAGCGCGGCGTCGGCGACGGCGTGATCCCGGAGCTGATCATCCGCCACGAGCAGCAGCACACCGAGACAATGCTGCAGACGCTCCAGCTCGCCCAGCTGAGCGATTACGAGTTCGAGCAGCGCGCGCCTGACGCCGCCGAGCACAGAACGTTCACTGGCCTGGAGCTGGTCGCGATCCCGGCTGGCGCCTGCACGCTGGGTGCGACCTGCGACAGCTTCGCCTACGACAATGAGCGTCCGCGTCACGGGACCGAGCTCGACGGCTACCTGATCGGGCTGACGCCGATCACGAACGCGACCTATCTCGCGTTCGTCGAGGGCGGCGGCTACGAGCGCCGCGAATGGTGGTCGGACGAGGGCTGGTCGTTCAAGCGCAAGCACGAGATCACGAGGCCGGGCGGATGGACTGCGGACCACCGCGCGGAGTGGCGCCTGTCGACGCTCGAGCCGCTGGCGGGCGATCGGCCGGTCGTCCACATCTCGTGGTTTGAGGCCGACGCGTTCGCGCGCTCACACGGCCTGCGCCTCCCGACCGAAGCCGAGTGGGAGAAGGCGGCGAGCTGGGACCAGGAGCTCGGGATCGCGAGAAGCCAGCCGTGGGGCGACCAGCCGCTGACGCCCGGCGTGCACGCGAACGTCGACCAGCTGAGCGGCGGCCCGGTCGCGGCCGGCGGCCTGCCGGCGGGCGCTTCGCCGTATGGCTGCCTGGCGATGATCGGCGACGTCTGGGAGTGGACCGCCAGCGACTTCGGGCCATATCCCGGCTTTGAGCCGTTTCCCTACCGCGAGTACTCGGAGGCGTTCTTCGGAGCCGAGTACAAGGTGCTGCGCGGCGGCTCCTGGGCGACCCGGGCGCGGGTCAGCACACCGACGTTTCGCAACTGGGATTATCCGCAGCGGCGCCAGATCTTCGCCGGGTTGCGGGTCGCGGGCGAGGTCTAACGCGCCGCACGGAGCGCTTCGCGCTGGTCCGAGCGCAGCCGTCGCCGCAACCGCCACGGCGCGCCCGAGAAGGCGAGGTTGGCGACCGTCGCGAAGTCGCGCTCATCGCAGCGCAGGGCGAGCAGCAAGTGCGCGATCCGGTCGCCGGCCGGCAGATCGCCGCCCGTCGCCTTGACGCAGTAGCAGTAGACCCTGGTGCGGCGCACGAGCACCGCGCCGGCCTCACCGACGATCCAGGAGCCGAGCTGCCCGCGTTCGACGACGAGGCCGGTCGCGGCGTGCAGCGCCCGCGAGCGATCGTCGACCAGATCACCGAGCAGCAGCAGCGAGCGACGCTCGGCGACCTCGTCGGCGGGTGCCCGCGGCCGCAGCACGCCGGCGCCCCGCGCCGCATACAGCTCTCCAATTGCCCACGCGTGTGCCAACAGTGCAATCGAGATCGGGATCGTGATCGGCACCAGGACGCCGAGCGCGGTTGCCGCAGCGATCAGCGGCAGCGTGTGCAGGACGGTCGTCACTGTCCACAACCGGCCGCGGCGGCGCAAGGAGGCCTGATCCACACGCGGGCGCCACGAGACAGCCGCGCGTTCGGGCAGCCCGGGCAGCGCCCCCGCGTGCGCGGTGGTGGTCATATCAGCCGCCCGCGATCGGCCGCCGGAGGATCACCGTCGGAACGTCGAGCGGGAGCTCGGTGATCTGCTCCGCACTGCCGTCGGGCAGCGAAGCGATACCGAAGTAGCCGCGTTCGAGCTCGGCCCGGAACGCGGCCGCCGCGTCCTCGAACGCCGCCGTGTCCTCCGCGCTCCATTCCGCAAGCGTCGTGTGACCCGTCTCGTCAAGTCGGAGCAACCTGGACATGAAGTCGAATCGTACGCCGCAGACTCAGCTCAGGCGCTCGATCAGCATCGCTTGGCCCATCCCGCCGGCGACGCACATCGACTCGATCCCGTAGGCGCCGTCGCGGGCGCGCAGGGCGTTGATCAGCGTGGTCATGATACGGGCGCCGGTCATCCCGAACGGGTGCCCGAGCGCGATCGCGCCGCCGAACGGATTCAGCTTCTCGTCCGGTATCCCGAGCTCGTCGCGGCACGGCACCACCTGCGCGGCGAACGCCTCGTTGATCTCGACGATGTCGACGTCGTCGATCGTCATCCCGGTCTCCTCGAGCAGTGCCTGGACAGCGGGAATCGGACCGAGTCCCATGATCTCGGGCCGGATCGCGGCGACCGTCGAGGCGACGATCCGCGCCATCGGCGTCAGGCCGAGCTCGCGGGCCTTCCGGTCCGACATCACCAGCACCGCGGCGGCGCCGTCGTTGAGCGGGCACGAGTTGCCCGCGGTCACGGTGCCGTCGGGCCGGAACGCCGGCCGCAGCTGTGCCAGCACCTCCATCGTCGTGCCGGGGCGCGGGCCGTCGTCGGCGTCGACGACCGTCTCGGGCACGTCGATCTCGTTGCCCTCCTTGTCAGTGTCCTTGTGGGCGGGGACCGTGACCGGCACGATCTCGGCATCGAAGTGGCCCGAGGCGCGCGCCTCGACGGCCCGGTTCTGCGAGATCACGGCCCACTGATCCTGTTGCTCGCGGCTAACGTTGCAGCGCTCGGCGACGTTCTCCGCGGTCATCCCCATTGGGATGTAGACGTCGTATAACGACCCCTCGGAGCCGTTGAGCTTCGGGTTCTTGGCCTCATCCATCATTCCGGCGCCGAGTCCAGCGCGCGACACGGCTTCGACCCCGGCGGCGATGTACTGGTCGCCCTCTCCGGCCCTGATCGCGTGTGAGGCCATCCGGATCGTCATCAGCGACGAGGCGCAGAAGCGATTGACCGTGCACGCCGGAACGTGGTGGTCCAGCCCGGCGAGCAGCGACGCGTTGCGTCCGACGTTGTAGCCCTGCTCCCCGACTCCCGACGCGGCCCCCATCAACACGTCGTTGGTCTGCGCGAAGTCGACCTCGGGGTTGCGCTCGATCAGGGTTCGAATCGGGATCGCGGCCAGCTCGTCGGCGCGAACCGTCTTCAGCGAACCCTTTCCGGCGCGCCCGATGGGCGTGCGGATGGCGTCGATGATCACGGCTTCGGGCATGCTCCTGCTCCTGTTGTCGTGGTTTCTAGAGGCCGAGGCCCCGCACGCCCCCCTCGTCCCAGCCGAGGTGGTGTGCAAGCTCGTGACGGACCGTGCGCCGGACCTGTGCCTTGAGCAGCTCTGGGTCGTGCCCGAAGTCACGCAGCAGCGTGTCCTAGAAGATCACGATCCGGTCATGGAAGTAGTCCTGAGCGACCGTGTCACCCTGGTAGAGCCCGTAGGCGCGACGGCGGCGGCCGCCGTCGGAAACGACGATCGCGACGTGTTCCAGCGCTCGGTGGAAGTCAAGTGGCAGCTCATCGAGCGCCGAGCGGACGAGCGCCTTGAAGTCCTCGTCGTCGTCGATCGTCGACTGCGGTTCGTCGTAGTAGTCGTGTTCGTCGTCGGCGTCGCTCCACAGCCCCTCCTCGGCGAGCAACTCCGCGCGGACGACCAGCCGCTCGAAATCCTCCTCGGACTCCGGGTCGCGCCAGCCGCCGAGGTACACCATCGCGGCGATGACGGCACCGACGATCAGCATCGCGCCGGCCGCGAACACGGCCACGCCCTCGAGCAAGCGCAACGGCGGTGCGTCGCTGAATCCGGCCAGAATCGCGACCACGCCAAGGCCGACGGTCAGCGCCGCGACGGCCGAGAACAGGATGCGACTGATCGTTGGCTGCCGTCCAAACATTTCGTGCTAGCTCATCGTGCGGGCGATCACGAGCCGCTGGATCTCGTTCGTGCCCTCGTAGATCTGGGTGATCTTCGCGTCGCGGAGCATCCGCTCGACCGGGTATTCCTTGACGTAGCCGTAGCCGCCGAGCACCTGTACGGCCTCGACTGTCACCTTCATCGCGACGTCGGAGCAGAACAGCTTCGCCATCGCCGAGTACTTGCCGATATCCGGATCGCCCCTGTCCACCTTCGAGCACGCCTGATACAGCAGCTCGCGCGCGGCCGCACACTGAGTCTCCATGTCGGCGAGCTTGAACTGGATCCCCTGGAACGAGTTGATTGGCTGCCCGAACTGCCTGCGCTCGCGCGCGTACGCGGCCGCGTAATCGGTCGCGCCCTGCGCGATCCCGAGCGCCTGCGCGGCGACCCCGAGGCGCGAGCGATCGAGCGTTCCCATCGCGACCTTGAAGCCGTGGTTGACATCGCCGATCACGTTCTCGTGCGGCACGCGCACCCCGTCGAAGATCGGCTGTCCGGTCGGCGAGCCCCGAATCCCGAGCTTGTGCTCGAGCTTGCCGACGCTGAAACCGGGGCGGTCGGCCTCGACCACGAACGCCGTGATCCCGCGCGAATGTCCCGCCGCGCGGTCGGTCACGGCGAAGCAGATGTAGAAGTCGGCAATCCCGAGGTTCGTGATCCAGTTCTTGGTCCCGTCGATCACCCACTGGTCGCCGTCGCGGACCGCGCGGGTCCGCATCCCGCCCGGATCCGAGCCGGCGTCGGGCTCGGACAGCGCGAACGCCGGGGTCCACTCACCGGTCGCACAGCGTGGCAGGAAACGAGCCTGGAGCTCGTCTGAGCCGAACAGCTTGATCGGCAGCGTGCCGAGCTCCTGGATCATCAGGATCAGCGCGGTCGAGGCGCAGGCTTTGGCGATCTCCTCGACCGCCATGTTGAGCATCAGGGTCCCGGTGCCGGTCCCGCCGTGCTCGGTGTCGAATGGGAGCGCGAGGATGTCATGCTCGGCCAGCAGCGCGCGCAGGTCGTGCGGATAGGCCGCCTGCTCGTCGATCTCGGCCGCCCGCGGCGCGATCTGCCGCTGCGCGATCTCGCGGATCGTGGTGCGGAAATCGGCGTGCTCCTGCGGGATCGTGTACAGCTCGGACAGCGCGGACATGCTGCCGTGGATGCTACGTCACGCGCGCATGCGGGTATC
>JBKQJQ010000604.1:0-4057 GCA_052147875.1 Solirubrobacteraceae bacterium
GGTGTCAGCGGGGTCCCCCCCCGCCCGGCGCCATTGCGCGCCGGGGGCGGGGGTGCATGCACCCCCGCCTTCTATGCCCCCAAATAGGCCCGCCTGAGGTCCTCGCTGCGCAGCAGATCGGCCGCGGCGCCGGACAACACGATCGAGCCCGTCGAGAGCACATACCCGCGGTCGGCGATCGACAACGCCATGGTCGCGTTCTGCTCGACCATCAGGATCGACACACCCGACTCGTGGACCTCCTTGATGATCCGGAAGTTCTGCTGCACCAAGGCCGGCGAGAGGCCCATCGACGGCTCGTCCATCAGCAGCAGACGCGGACGGGACATCAGCGCACGGCCCATCGCGACCATCTGCTGCTCGCCGCCCGACAGCGTCCCGGCCAGCTGGCCCTCGCGCTCGTGCAGGCGGGGGAACAGCGTGTGGACGCGGTCGAAGTCCTCGCTCAGGTCCGCGCCCTTACGCAGCACGGCGCCGAGCTCGAGGTTCTCGCGTACGGTCATCTGTCCGAACAGGCGCCGGTTCTCGGGCACGATCGCGAGCCCCTTCGAGATCCGGGTTGGGACGTCGCAGGCGTTGCAATTCTCGCCGTCGATCAGCACCTGACCGGATCGTGCACGAACGATCCCGAGCACGGTCTTCAGGGTCGTCGACTTGCCCGAGGCGTTGCCACCGAGCAGACACACGACCTCGCCTTCGCCGACCTCGAGCGAGATCCCCTCGAGGATCCGCATCTGGCCGTAGTAGGTCGTCACGTCGTCGAGCGCGAGCAGCGCCACTATGCCTCCGCGAGTGCCTCGGGATCGCGGCCCATGTAGGCCTCGACGACGCCCGGGTGGTTGGCGACGTCGTGGAAGCTGCCCTCCGCGATCTTGACGCCGTGGTCGAGCGCCACGACGCGGTCGGAGATCCCCTCGACGACGTGCATGTCGTGCTCGATCACGAGGATCGCCAGCCCCAGCTCGCTGCGTAGGCGGCCGATCAGCTCGGTCACCTCGTGCGTCTCCTTCGGGTTCATGCCCGCGGCCGGCTCGTCGAGCAGCAGCAACCGCGGCTTGGTCGCAAGCGCGCGGGCGATCTCGAGCCGCCGACGGTTGGCGTAGGACAGAGAGTAGGCGGGCTGGTCCCAGCGGTAGCCCATCAGCCGCTCGCCGAAGAACGCGAGCACCTGCTCGGCGCGGGCGTCCACCTCGCGCTCCTCGCGGCGGGCGCGCGGCAGCCTGAGGATCGACTCCGGCGGCGACGCGTGCGTATCCCCGTAGCTCGCGGCCTTGACGTTCTCCTTGACGGACATGTTCAAAAACAGCCGCAGCGTCTGGAAGGTCCGCGCGATCCCGAGGCGGGCGATCCGGAAGGGCTTGAGGCCGGCGATCGAGTCGCCGGCGAAGCGCACGTCGCCGCTGGCGGGTCGGTAGACGCCGGTGATCACGTTGAACACGGTCGTCTTTCCGGCGCCGTTTGGGCCGATCACGCTGACGACCTCGCGCTCTGAGATGCCTAGGTCGAGCTCGGTTAGTGCTGCAAGGCCGCCGAAGGACAGCGACAGCTTGTCCAGCTCCAACAGCGGCGCAGATGCAACTGCTTCGCTCAAATGATCTCGACCTGCCGCTTGCCGAGCAGCCCTTGCGGGCGGGCGGCCATGGTCACGATCAGGATCGCGCCGAGCATGATCTGGGTCGTCACCGTTGGGTCGGTGATCAGCTTCGCCTCCCAACAACACGCCGCGATGTAGACGGTCGGGACGATCGCGATCAGCCTCCGAATCCCGTGCAACTGGACGACGACCACCGCCGACACGATCATCGCGCCATACATCACGTTGCCGTACCAGTTGGCGTTCTTGGGGACGATCACCCAGTCGCTCACCAGATGGCCGATCCAGCCGCTTGAACCGGGCTGGCCGGCGACTGCGGACGGCGAGATGGCGCCGACGATCGCGTTGGCCGCGAGGCCGAATACGACGATCGAAGCGAGCACCACGGGCACGTAGCGCCACGGGCGGATCTTCGCGATCAGTGCGAGCAGGATCAGCCCGTAGAACAGGTACGCCGAGTCGGCCGGACTCGACAGGATCTGCTCGAAGGCGGTGACGGTGATGCCACCGACGATCGCCCCGGCGATCGAGCCGATGCCACCAAGGACGAGGCACGCGTAGATCAGGATCAGGATGTTCGCGGTGAAGTCGGTCGGGAACACGCTGGCCTGCTGAGCGGCGAACAGGACGCCGCCGAACGCGCCGACGATCGACCCAAAGCTGAACGCCATCACGCGCAGCTTGTTGACCGGGATCGTCATCGCGCCTGCGGCGAGCGGGTCGTCCTTGAGCGCCCGCCACGCTCGTCCGGTCCGCGATGTGTCGAGTAGATGCAGGATTCCGGCCAGCACGACGCAGAAGATCAGCGCCAGCCTGAAGTAGCCGGCCGTCGTCGTGACCTGGCCGCCGAAGTCGTGGATTGGATCGAGTCCGAACAGGCCGTTGACGCCGCCGAGCGTCCCGGTGTCGATCGTGTTGACCACGATCACGAACGCCTGCCCGACGAACAGCGTCACGATCGCGAGATAGTCGCCGTCGAGCCTGAGCGCGATCAATCCGATCACGACGCCGATCAACCCTGACGCGACGGCCACGATCGGGACGATCTCGATGAACGAGAGGTGCAACCCGCCGGTCCCCCCCGTCCCGAGAGCGGTCGATGAGAGGAGCGCGTAGCCGTAGGCGCCGCCGCCGAAGAACGCGATGTAGCCGAGGTCGAGCATCCCGGCCCACCCGACGGCGATGTTGAGGCCTAGCGCCAGGATCGCGTACAGCATGCAGTTAAACGCCGTCTGCTGGAGGTTGACGTTGGTAAGCAGGAATTGACCGGCGAGCAGGCCGACCGCAAACGCGAGCCCGAGTCGTGGCCACCAGCCCACCCGCGCCCCGATCCGGCCTGCGAGCAGCCGTACGCCCGCGCCCTCGTCGCGCTTGGCGCCCGAGCGCTGGACCCACTCGTCTACCCCGATCTGCGGCCCGGCCGTCTCTCGATCAGCCAGCTCTGAAGGCTCAGTCGCTCCAGGCGCTGCCGGCTTGTCCTCGGGGCTCATACCTTCTGTAGGGCCCGCTTGCCAAGGATCCCGGTTGGCCGGATCAACATTGTCGCGATCAAGATCCCAAACACCACCAGATCCGAATATTTGGTCGAGATGTAGACGAGCGTGAAGGACTCCGCCAGCCCGATCAACAGCCCCCCGACCATCGCGCCGGGGATGCTCCCGATCCCGCCGACGACCGCGGCAGTGAATGCCTTGAGCCCGGCGAGGAAGCCGAGGGTGTTGTTGATCCCGGCGATCTGCAGTCCGGTCAACACGCCAGCGATTCCGGCGATCGCCGACGCGATCAGAAACGTGAGCGCGATCGTCCGGTCGACGTTGATCCCGAGCATCATCGCCGCTTCGCGATCGGACGCGATCGCCCGCATCGACTTACCGAGTGTGGTCCGTTGAACCAGCAGCATCAGCCCGGCGCACAACACGATCGTCGTGGCGAAGATCATCAGCTCGACCGAGTCGATCCGGACGCCGTCGATCGTGATCCCGCTGTTGAACGAGATGTAATCGGTTGTGTTGTAGCTGCGGGGAAAGCCGCCGTAGATCAGCAGGATCGAGTTCTCGAGGATGAACGAAATCCCGAGCGCCGTGATCAGCGGCGCGATTCGCGGGGCGTCACGTAACGGGCGGTAGGCGAAGCGCTCGATCGCCATCCCGAGGGCGCCGCAGCCACCGGCCGCGACCACGAACATCACCAAGATCAGAAGCGGCACCGGGATGCTCAGCGCGAGCGGTCCGCCGAACCACTGGACCACGAAGTACCCGAGGAACGCCCCGATCATGTAGACGTCGCCGTGGGCGAAGTTCAGCAGCTTCAGGATCCCGTAGACCATCGTGTAGCCGAGCGCGATCAGGGCGTAGATGCAGCCCGTGACGAGGCCGCTGACGATGGTTTGGATTAACTCCTGCAAGTGCGGGGAACCTACTGGACTATGAGGCGCAGTGGCGTCGCCCGCCAAGTCGCGGGCGA
>JBKQJQ010000605.1:0-3157 GCA_052147875.1 Solirubrobacteraceae bacterium
CGTGACACTCGCCGTGAGCGAGCTGTCTGAGCGTGGTGCATTGATCCGTGGCAGCGCCGGCTGGCTGCTGCTGGAGCGCCCGCCGAATATGCCCACCGGCAGGCACGCCCCGCCTCCGACTGTGACCTCGCGGGAGCCCTCCGTCTGGGAGGTTGCTGGGCCTCCGTCCATGCAGCCGCCGGTCGTCGACCTTGAACGGACGATCCAGACGATCGTCGCCCTTCGTGAACAGCACCTGAAGAGCATTGAACGGTTCCGTGACGGGCTCGAGCGCTTGGCTCGATCGCGCGCGCTCAGCCATGACCTTCGCGAGCGGACGAGCGAGGCGCGGCTGACCAGGCAGCAACGCCGCCGGGAACGGCAGCGCACCGTCACCTAGACGATTGATTTCACAGCCGTCTGTCTGGTCCGCAGGTCAGACGCCCTCGACGGGCTCCATAATCACGATCAAGCCTGACACCTCGGCGTCGGACTTGCTCCCGAGCGGCATACAGACGACGCGGCACTGAAACTCACTCCCACGACGGTTGGTTGCCGTGACAACCAGTTCCTCGCGGGACGTCCTGCCCGACAGACACGCCTGCAACGGCTGCTTGAGCTGGTCCGCCGGCAGACCGATGTCGAGTGACAGGAAGTGCTGGTCCTCGGCCTCCTCAGATGAGAGGCCCCACAATTCGCGTGCCTGACCATTCCAGACCTGGATGTGCTGGCGGCGATCGAGTACCGCGACGGCCAAGCCGACCGTCTTCAGGATCGTCTCGAGGAACGTGTTGAGGTCGTCGAGCTCGAGCGTACGGTTGCGGAGCTCCTCGTTCATCGTCTCGAGCTCCTCGTTGCTCGACTGGAGCTCCTCGTTCATCGTCTCGAGCTCCTGATTCGTGGACTGGAGCTCCTCGTTGGTGGTTTCGAGCTCCTCGTTGGTCGATTGGAGCTCCTCGTTGGTCGTCTCGAGCTCCTCGACTGTCGACTGCAGCTCCTCGTACGCCTCTTCGAGCTCGTGCTTCGCGGTGGATATCTCGAACTTGAGCGTGTGGCTGTCGGTGACGTCGCGATAGGTAATGCTGGTCCCAAACGAGACACCATCGGACATCAGCGGTGTCAGCTTGACATCGAGCACTCGCTCCTTGTCGCCGACTCGCCAGCGAATCCCCTCGACGTCGACGGTCCGCCGCTCAGCCACAGCAACGCCTATGTGCGTACGCAACTCGAGCGGGCGATACGAGAGCTCGAGGTCCTGAACCGGTCGCCCAAAGTCCCCTACACCGAGCCTGAACAGCCGGCGCGCCAATGCATTTGCCATCACCAGTGAGCGGCCGGCGTCAAGCACCAGCTGTGGGACGGGCGCGAGATCGAACGCCGACTCTCGCAGCTTGTCGGCGATGCTCTGGGACGCGCCGTTGGTCGGGTCCGCCGCCAGCACCCGAACGCGACCGCGGAGCGTGGGCTTGATGACCTTGCGAAACATCCGCCATTTGAGGTCGATTGGGGTGAACAGCTCCGCATGCGTGATCAGCATCTCGGACCTGCCGAGCAGCAACACCCCGTTGTCGGCAAGTCCGAAGTGGAACCGCCTCAGGACCTGAGCCTGGGTCTCCGCCGTGAAGTACATCAGCGTGTTGCGGCAGACGAGCAAGTCGATGCGCGAGATCGGGGCGTCTTGGACGAGGTCGTTGCGGCCAAATATGACCGCGCGGCGCAGGTCCTTGCGAAACACGTAGCGCTGATCAGTCCGTTCGAAGAATCGCTCGAGGGCGTCGGCCGGAACGTCTTCGACCTGGCGTGGCAGATAGGTGCCGAGACGCCCCTGATCGAGCGCCTCCTCGTCGACGTCGGTCGCGTAGATCTTGACCCGCTCGCGGAATGCGTCATCGCCGATTGCGCGCGCGACAATCATCGCCACGGTGTACGGCTCCTCGCCCGAAGCGCAGCCTGCACACCAGATCCGCAGCGGCATGTCGGCGCCATTGACGTCAACCAGCTGCGGGATGATCGTGTCGGCGAGGTGCTCCCACGTATGCGGGTCGCGGAAGAAGCCAGTCACGTTGATCAGGAGCGTGTTGAACAGCTCCGCGAACTCGCCCGCGTGCAGCTCGAGATAGTCGATGTAGTCCTCGTAGCGCTCGACGCCCACCTCGCTCATCCGCTTGACAACGCGGCGCTCGATGCTCGACCGTTTGTAACCGGTGAAGTCGAACCCGCGCGTGCTCTTGATGAACTCGAGCAGATTCCCGAGCGTGCCGCTATCCGCAGCTGGCATCGAGTGACTCCTCGCTCTCGCGCCGATCTATCTCGTCGTCGTCGACAATCTTGCGCCATGTGGTCTCCGCGACCCGGCTGACCCCATCCCGGCCTGCCGGCACCTGCTCGCCGACCTCCTTGGCGTGGCGGTCCAACGAGCGCGCCGGGCGCGGGAGATCCCTTTCCTCGAGTGGCACCGTCGTCCGCTCTAGAAGTGTATGGGGGTCCTTGAGCGCGCGGACGCCTGCCCACAACGTTGTCTTGGCTTCGTTATCGGCAAGGCTCGTCGGCGAGTAACGCCGGCCGGCGCGACCGCGCCAGTGGGTGAGGCCAGCATCCCGGTATTCGCTGACGCCGCCGCCATACTCGTGAGAGACCGATCTGACCGGCTCACCTTCAAGCCGTATCGCACCTGGAGCATTCGGGGTCGCGGCGATCGACCGCCGTTCCCCGTTCACCATCCCAGCGATTACGCCGGCAATCCGATCCGAGGACGCGACTGCATCGACCGAAACATGGGCCAGCGCGCTGGCAGGCATTCCTGCGTAAAGCGCCTCATCGGGATCCTGCACGATCGTCGCGCCGCCTTGAGACTTGATCGCCGCCAGGCCCGCTGTGCCGTCGTCGCGAGTCCCAGACAGCACGACGCCAACCACGCGGCGACCTGTGGCCGCAGCGGCGCTTCGGAACAGGACGTCCACCGAAGGCCGGTGGCCGTTCTCAGGCGGACCTACGGTCAGCTCGGAGCGCCCATCCATGATCAGCAGATGACGATCCGGCGGCGCGACGACGACCTCGCCGGCACGAAGGGGGGCCTCGTGGCCCGCCGTGCGGCACGGCAGCGGGCTCAGACGATCCAGTATTCCCGCGAGCGCGCTCGGGCTTCCGGGCGCCAGATGGAGCACCACGCATACCGCGG
>JBKQJQ010000606.1:0-2946 GCA_052147875.1 Solirubrobacteraceae bacterium
ATCATCGGTGGCATCGGCCCGTTCAGGCACGTGCTCGATCAGGGCGGCAACGACGACATCGGGCTGTGGGGCGGACTGGCCGCGGTCGCCGTCTGGAGCCTGATCATCTTCTACCTCGCGATCGCGAGGCGACTCCCGGGCGAGAAGGTGGACGAATACGTAGCGGAGGTGTACCCGCCGCCGCTGGCGGAGCACTGATCTTCAAGCGCCCGGCGGATCCGCACAGCGAGCTTCAGCTCGAAGCGGCCGTCGGGCGCTTGTCGTGCCTCGCGGAACAGCTCGCTGAGCGCCGTTGGGCGTCTCGAGCTGTCGTCGGACGCGTTTCGGGAGCTGCGATCCGCGGCCCTGTTCAGGCTCCCGGTCGCGCTGGATTCTTCCAGCCGTTCACTTGATCGTGACCTTGAATAAGCGCGGAACCGACACCTTGCAGCTATAGCCCGTGCCCGTCGTCGGCGTGTAGACCTGCGAGAACGAGATCGTGCCGCTGGCGGCGGTGCGGCTCGTGAACTTGCCGGTCACCTGGGTGGTCGTGGTCAGCTCGGAGGCGTACTCGCCCGTGTACCTGTGCGTGACCTTGGAGCCGCTGATCGAGAAGTGGCCACGCTTGGAGACCTTGATCGCGGCCACCTTGAGTTCGGATCCGCTCGCGTACGGGTCGACTCAGGCTTGAAGCCGCCGACGCCGCCGCCGCAGCCAAACGTGCCGTAGCTGAAGTTCAACAGCCGCGTGCCGCTGGCTGAGACGGTGAAGCTGACCGGCGGGCTGAAGCCCTCGATCGGCGGTACGTTCGTGATGATGCCCGCGTAGCGCTTGCCGGGCTTCGGGTGCGCCGCGAGCGCCGTGGCGGCGAGCCCGAGCGTCAGCGTCGCGGTTAGCAGAGCTGCGGTCGCCCTGGTCCGATGGTTCATCTATTCCCCCTCGTTGCGGTGATCCGGCCGAACTCGAGGCGGAGCCTAATAGAAAGGAAAGCTGAGGTTTAGTTAGTTCCCTCGGAGAGCACCGAGTTGGGCTCGTAGCCGGCCGGCACGACGCTCTGCGCTAGCGGCAGCTTCGTCTTGACGATCACGCAGTACGAGCGGGTGCCAGCGCGATTGGGGACGCAGGTGCGGTACACGGCTCCGGCCTGGATCGTGTACGTGTTCGTGTGGGTCACGTTGACGCGGAACTGAGCCGGAGCGCGATCGCCGATGTAGGCCTCGGCCCGCATCACGGCATCGTCGAGCGCCCGCTGCTGGGCGACGACCGTCGAATGGTGCGCGAGGCCGATCGCCAGCATCACCGCGCTGACGAACAGGACCGCGAACGTGCCGGCGTAGTTGCGCGCGACGACGACCGGCATGTCCGGACGCGCGCGGCGCACGAGCACACCCAGCGGGCGCGAGAGCAGCAGCACGGCGAGCACGTTGAAGACCATCCCGGCGACGATTCCGCCGACCAGCGTCTGTGTCGCACCAGCCGCCGGGAGCGCGTGCAGCAGCGCCCCGTCAAGGACGGTCGCGGCGGCGAACGTCGGCCACAACCAGGCGCCACGCCGTCGCCAGCGCATGCGGGCGAGCCAGGCAGCCTCCATTGCATTGGAGGGTAAAGCCGTGGGTAGCTTGGAGTAAGCTCGGCGTCCCGGACAGAGGCTGCGACGGCGATCCCGAAACGGCCTTCAGACAGTGGCCGCAGCGGAGATCCCGAGCCGGCCCAGAGGAAAGGGAAAAATCGAGATGGCGACTGACACGGCTCGGCCGGCCTCGGTAGACGTGGCAGAGCACGAGCACCTGCAGCTGGAGGACCGGATCTGGCTGTTCCGTGCGATGCTCCTGATGCGCGGCATCGAGGAGCGCGCGATGAGCCTCTACCGCCAGGGAAAGGTGCCGGGCTCGTTCTACGACGGTTTCGGTCAAGAGGCGGTGTCGGCGGGCGCCGCGTTCGCGATGGCCCCCGAGGACCGGCTCTGCATCCTGCACCGCGATCTGGCAGCACACTTGATCCGGGGCGTCACACCGACGCGGATCTTCTCGCAGTACATGGGCCGCGCGGGCGGCGTGACCCGAGGACGCGACGGCAACGTCCACTTCGGCGACCGCGAGCTCGGGTGCGTCGGGATGGTCTCGATGCTGCCCGACATGATGCTCGTTGCGACCGGGATGGCGATGGCGTTCAAGCTGCGCGGCGAGCGTCGCTGCGCGCTGACCTGGTTCGGTGACGGCTCGACTTCGCGCGGGGACTTCCACGAGGCGATGAACTGGGCTGGCGTGCAGAAGCTCCCGGTCGTGTTCGTGCTCGAGAACAACCAGTATGCGTACTCGACGCCGCTCGATAAGCAGTTCGCCGTCGATCCGGTGGAACGCGCGACCGCCTACGGGTTCACGGGCCTAACCGTCGACGGCAACGACTGCGAGGCGATGTTCGACGCCACGCGCGAGGCGCGGACACGGGCTCTGGAGGGCCACGGCCCGACGCTGATCGAGGCGGTCACAATGCGGATGCACGGCCACGCCGCGCACGACGACATGAAGTACGTGCCCAAGGAGCTGGTCGAGCAGTGGCGGCTGCGCGATCCGATCGAGCGCCAGGAGCGACGCCTGCGGGCGCTCGGTGTCGACGTGGAAGCAGTGCGAGGTTCAGTTGCCGAGCAGATCGACGCCGCCGCGACCGAGGCGCTGGCCGGGCCGATGCCTCCTCCCGACGGTGCTTTTGACGGCGTGTTCTGCGACGGCGAAGCCGAGCCGCTGGGCGACGGGCAGGCGCCGTGGAGCGGATTCGTGGCGGGGGGTGAGGACTGATGGCTGTTTTGACCTACCTGCAGGCGATCTCGTCGGCGCTGCGCGACGAGCTGCGTGCGGACGAGCGGGTGCTGGTGATGGGCGAGGACATCGGCGTGTTCGGCGGCGCCTTCAAGGTGACCGACGGGTTCGTCGACGAGTTCGGCACCGACCGCGTGATGGACACTCCGCT
>JBKQJQ010000607.1:0-6151 GCA_052147875.1 Solirubrobacteraceae bacterium
GTTCGAGCGCGTGCTCAACGAGTCGATCATTCAGGTCCGTCTCGAACCGGCGCAGGGGGGCACCGAGGTCACGATCGAACAGCAGCTGAAGCTGCGCGGGTACTCGCGCACCGGGGGCCTGCTGCTGAAACGGGCCACGCGCTCCAAGCTCGACGAGGCGCTCGACGGGCTCGCGCGGATCTGCGGCTAGCGTTCCCTTCGCCTTGCGTTTGCTTCTGTCGGCCGGGCTGACGCTCCCGCGCCCGGGTCCTGCGTGCTGATCGGGGCTGCGGAACGTTGATCTGGGCGCTGGCGACGCGAGCAGGACCGGGGCGGGACGTCAGCCCGCCGTCCCCAACGTACGCTTCGGGCCCTCGCGTTAAGGATCCGCCCGGGCGCCGAGCTTGGAAGGCCGGAGCCCGTGACCGTGCGGTTAAGCGGCCGGGGCGGGGTACGCGGCCCGCGCCGCTCGGTGTCGTCGGCACCTCGCCTTGGTTGGCGCTGAGCCACCGGCGGTCGCGGACGTGTGGCCCCGTCCCCGGGCCGCAAACGCGACGTTTACGAGAGCCCCGAGAGCGGGCCGCTCAAGACGATGGCGCCTGGGGTCTTAGGATCCGCCTTGGTCTCCAGCGTGATGATCACCTGGTGGTAGTGGGCGGCGTTTGACGGCAGCCCGCCTGCGGTCGAGAGGCGCCCGTTCTTGCCGACGCCCGGGTTCACGAATCCCAGCAGCTGAGCGTCGCTGGAGGAGTTGTACAGCCACACGGCGTACGCGTTGGGCGGCTTGGTCGTGTTCGGGGCAATGTGGTCGGCGACGATCGCGATCCCCTTGTTGGCCCCCTCCTTGAGCACCTCGGCGATGCCGGCCGCCTTGCTCCCGGACTTCGCTGCCGTGAGGCTGATCTGGGCAACGACGTGCGCGGCGCTCGAGCTGCTTGCTGTGGTCGTCGACGACGAGGACGCGGCAGCGGATGACTTTGAGCCGCCCGAGCTGCTCGTCGGGCTCTTGCTCGAGCCGCCGGCGGTGATCAGGACGATGGCGACGACGATCGCCGCGACTGCGGCGACCCCGATCAAGATGATGCCGCCGATCCGCGAGCTTCGCGGTGCGCCGGCCGGCCGCGCACCGGGATGCCCGAGCGCCGTCGCGGCCGCTTCTGTGTCGGTCGCTGCGCCGGCCGCCGTCGCCGGTGCCACCGGCTGCTCAGCCGCGGACGGGATCTCGGGCAGCGGCTCGCTCGCGATCGGCGCCAGCTCGGATGCGACGACGCGAGCCCACGCGCGGTCCGAAGCGGAGGTCGCGAGCCGGTCGCGGGTCTGCTGCGCGACCGGCGGCGGCAGCTGGCCGAGCAGATAGTCGGTGATCAGCGCCCGCCGCTGCTCATCGACGCCCGTCTGCGGTCCGAGCGCGTCGAATGCGGCCAGCGCGCGCTGTCGGACGGCAGCCCGATCGATCGAGAGCATCCGTGCGATCTCGTCGTAGCTGTGCCCGCGCTGCAGCACGAGCTGCAATACGGCCCGCTGATCGGGCGCGATGCTGTCCAGGGAAGCCATCGTCCGCCCTAGCGTAGATGAGCGGTTGATGCGATGCCGCAATTCTTGCGGTCTCGTTAAGGTGCCGCGGATGACGCAGGAGCTTCCGTTCGATCTCGACCAGGGCTTCGATCACCTGTACGGGTTAGAGGTGACCGAGATCGACGATGGCGTCATGCACGCCAGGGTCCCGGTCAGTGACCGGATCAAGCAGCCGGCGGGGCTTGTGCACGGCGGGATCTACGCCGCGGTCGCCGAGAGCCTCGCCACCACGGGTACCGCTCTGACGGTGTTCGCTGACGGCAACACCGCGATGGGGATGTCCAACCAGACGAGCTTTCTGCGCCCCGTGGTCGGGGGCCACGTCAACGCCGAAGCACGCGCACGCCACCGCGGCCGGACCACGTGGGTCTGGGAGGTGGAGATTTCGGACGATGCCGGTCGCCTGTGCGCCCTGTCGCGCGTCACGGTCGCGGTGCGCCCGCGGCGCTAGCCCCCGTAGCGGTTGGTAATCGGCACCCGGCGGTCGCGCCCGAATGCCTTGGTCGAGATCTTGATCCCGGGTGGCGCCTGGCGGCGCTTGTACTCGGCCCGGTCCACGAGCGCGATGACGCGGTCGACCTCGCGCTCGTCGTACCCGCGCAGGACCAGCGCTTCGCGCCCCAGATCGTCCTCGATATAGCCGTCGAGGATCGGGTCGAGCACTTCATAGGGCGGCAACGAGTCCGAGTCGCGCTGTTCGGGTCGCAGCTCGGCGCTCGGAGCGCGCTCGAGAATCGACTCCGGAATCACGTTATCGGCCGCATTGCGGTGGCGCGCGAGCTCGTAGACGAGCGTCTTCGGACAGTCCTTGATGACCGCGAAACCGCCCGCGCTGTCGCCGTACAGCGTCGAATAGCCGACCGCCATCTCGGACTTGTTGCCGGTCGTCAGTACCAGCCAGCCGAACTTGTTCGACAGTGCCATCAGCAGGTTGCCGCGGATTCGTGCCTGCAGGTTCTCCTCGGTGAGATCCTGATCCAGGCCGCTGAACACCTGTTCGAGGGTGCGCTCGTAGGCGGCCATCGCCTCCGCGATCGGCAGTTCGCGCGCCTCGACGCCGAGATTCGCGGCCAGTCTGCGGGCGTCGGCCTGGGTCTCGGACGACGAGTGCGGCGACGGCATCACGACCACTGACACGCGCTCGGCGCCGAGCGCGTCGACCGCGATCACGGCCACCAACGCCGAATCGATGCCCCCCGAAAGCCCGATCACGACATGCTCGAAGCCGTTCTTGTCGACGTAGTCGCGCAACCCCAGCACTAGCGCGGCGTAGACCTCGGCATCGCGGTCCAGCAGCTGGGCCACCGGCCCACCGAGCGGCGTCCGCGACTGCTCGCCGGCGGGCAGGCGGGCGATCACCGGCGCCTGCGGCGGCGAGCGGTGGTTGACCGCCCGCTGGCGCGGGTCTCGGAGCCTGACGCCGCGTGGGGCGGCGGGGTCGATCGCAGCGATGATCAGCTCCTCGGCGAACTGCCTGCCGCGCGCGAGCACGGCGCCTTCGTGGTCGATCACCAAAGAGTGCCCGTCGAACACGAGCTCGTCCTGGCCGCCGACGAGATTGCAGAACGCGACCGCTGCGACGTTGTCGCGCGCGCGCTGGATCAGCATCCGCTCGCGTTCTGCGCCCTTGCCGACGTGATAGGGGGAGGCGGAGATGTTGACCAGCAGCGTCGCGCCGGCCAGCGCCTCGTCGGACGCCGGCGGCCCCGGTTCCCAGATGTCCTCGCAGATCGTCAGCCCGACGCAGACGTCGCCCAGCTCGATCAGCGCTCCGCCGGGGCCCGACTGGAAGTAGCGCTGCTCGTCGAAGACGCCGTAGTTCGGTAGGAACACCTTGCGATAGACCGCCTGCAGCTTCCCGTCGGCGAGCACGCCGCAAGCGTTGTAGACGTCGTCGGCGCGCTCCGGAAACCCGACGAGCGCTGCCGCAGAGCCTGTCCGGGCCGCGATCCGGTCAAGTGCGGCCCGCGCATCGGCGAGGAAGTGCTCCTTCAGCAGCAGGTCCTCGGGCGGGTAGCCGGTCAGCGCCAGCTCCGGGAACAGCACCAGCTGGGCGCCAGCGTCGAGCGCGCGATCGAGCGCATTGATGATCTTGCGCTCGTTGCCGGCGATATCGCCGACGGTCACATCGAGCTGGCACAACGCGATCTGGAATGGGCTCTGCATCTACCTCAATTATGGGACGGGACGCATGGCGCCACGGCCCAGCCAGTACAGGATGAAGCTGCGAAGCTGCGGGTCGGCCGCCGAATGGACATGCACGAGCCGGGTCCAGGCGAGCCCGAGCAGCCCCGGCGTGCCCGGCCGCCGCGCGAGGATCACCGCCTGTCCGGCGGCCGCGAGCGCGGGGGTGAATGGCGCAGCGACCGTGGTTGCAAGCGTGCGAAGGTCGCGCGGCGGCGTCTGCGTCCCATAGAACACCACCACGTCGCCGAGCGCGAGCGCCTGTAACAACTGGTTGTCGGACAGCGTCGCGTCGTCATGCCGCACCGCGATCGGCACGTGTGGGCCGCTGGTCGGCGGCTGCGAGTCGTAGTGCGGTGGCCCGGAACCCGCCGACAGCAGCCCGTCGCCGAGGTCGCGGTAGCGGGTCCCGATCTGGGAGGTCGGGCCGCTGACGCCCGGTGTGTCGCTCCCGGTCAGCGGACCGCCGGACAGCAGGACGATCACCGCGACCGCGATTGCAAACGAGACGACGACGATCGCGACGCGTTCGAACGCGGTCATCGTCGGGTCCCGTCAGCCGCGGAAGTCGCGCACTCAGTCGACGGCACGGACCCGCGGACGGCGGGTCGAGTCGGGCTCGGGGCTCCCGCCCGCGGCTGCCACGAGCTCATCGATCGAGGCACGCAGCTCGTCGGCGAGTACTTCGAGGTCAGCGAGCGCATCGTAGTCAGCATTGAGCCCGAAGTTCAGCTGTCCGTCATAGCTCATGATCGCGATCCCGAGTGCCTGGTTCTCCGCCAGCGGAACCATCGGGAAGGCCGCCTCGAGCCGGCGACCGAGCATGTACAGCGAATGCTGTGGTCCGGGGACGTTCGTGACGACAACGTTGAACAGCCGCTGGCGCGCTTGCAGCCGTGCCGCCTGCGCCATGATTGTCGGCGGCGCGAAGCCCGACAGCTCGGTCAGAACCTGGGCCCCGACCGCCTGCCCGGACTCCTTGATCCCATCCATCGCGGCGGAGATCGTCAGCAGGCGCTGGACGGGATCAGTGACGCCCACCGGAAGCGGAGCCCACATTGCGGCGACCCGGTTGCCGAGCGCGCCGCGCTCGACGTCGGCGCGGACAGAGACTGGGACCATCGCCTTCAACACGACTTCCTCGGTCGGCTCGCTGTGGAGCCTCAGGTAGCGACCCAGGGCGCCGGCCACCGCAGCCAGCACGACGTCGTTGACGGTCCCGCCGAGCGCGTTCTTAACCGCCTTGAACTCCTGCAGGTTGCCGCTGACCCAGGTGAACCGGCGGTGCGGCCCGATCTTGACGTTGAGCGGACTGGAGGGTGCGACGTTGAGACCCGCCCACGCCATCGCACCGACGCCCGACGCCGCCCGTACAACCCGTCCGGCCACCTGCCGCGGTCCCCGGAGCGTCGCTCGCGCGCCGCGGACGATCTCGGCCGGGACGGTTGCGCGCTCCAGTAGCGCGTCGGCTAGAAGCTGCACCCGGCTTGGCAGCGGCCGCGGGATCCACTCCTGATCGGACGGAGAGACCGGCATCGGATCGGGCGAGGAGTCGAACAGCACGGTCGCGATATCGACGCCCGAGACCCCGTCGACTAGCGCGTGATGGGTCTTCGAAAGCACCGCAAAGCGGTCGTCCGAGAGACCCTCGACCAGCCACAGCTCCCACAGCGGCCGGCTGCGATCGAGCGCCTGTGAGAACACCCGGCCGGCGAGGCGCTTGAGCTGCTGCTCGCCTCCGGGCCGTGGCAAAGCCGTGTGACGGACGTGGAAGGCGACGTTGAAGTGGGGATCGTCAACCCATACCGGTCGTCCTTGGTTCAGTGGCACGAACGCGAGCTTCTGGCGGTAGCGCGGCACCAGGTGCAGCCGCGAGACGATCTCGTCGACCAACTCCTGATACTCGGGAGGCTGACCGTCGAACACCATGCAGGCGGCCACGTGCATGTGAGCCGAATCACGTTCGAGGTGCAGGAACGAGCTGTCGAGGCCCGTCAGGCGGTCAACATTCGGCACGCGCTGATTCTTGCAGGCTTCGCGCAGCGCGGCGCGCGTCTACAGGTCAACCTCCACAGAACTCACAAATGCTATGTGTGACGAGGATCACACAATGTTTGTCATGGCGCTGCCAACCTCGCTCGATTCCAAATTCGACCTGCCGAATCGCCCCGCCCGGTGCGGGGAGAGCGGGGAACCCACTGGCCGGGGAGTCGCACTACGTGACCCGGTCCGGGGCGAATCGGACGCCTGGCGGATAGCCCAGCCGCGACCGTAGCGAGCGAACTAACGGCGCCTCACCGCGTGCCAAAGCGCCCGCGAGCCCGTCAGCTAACTCCGTAGGCGCCCGGTCGAAAGTACTCAGGAGGTCCTCGGTTTGAGGCCTGAATTCACGCTGCGCAAGAAGCGCTCAGTA
>JBKQJQ010000608.1:0-4431 GCA_052147875.1 Solirubrobacteraceae bacterium
GCGCCGGCGCGAGCCGCTCCCGCGCCTCGTCGTCGAGTTCCTTCCAACCCGAGTCGCTGATCGGCGCGAGCGAACGAAGCAGATGGTTCATCGCAGTGCTCCTTTCAGGCTGCCGATACCCAGCGAGCCGGCGGGGTAGCCGCCCTCGCCGTCGGCGCCGCCCGACTCGAATGTTTCGGCCTCGGCCGCCTCGCCGCGCTCGACTATGTCGCCGGGCTTGAACAGCACGCCCTCGGCGATCTCGCGCCAAGCCGGCGAGCGGCGCAGCAGGAACTCGAGGTCCATGCTGAAGTGCTTGAACTCCTCGCCCTGGGCGTCGCGCATGACCGCGAGTGCCTCGGGATCGGTCTCGACCGCGATTCGCTGTTCGTACCACCCGATCGCTTCGGCTTCCTCGGTCAGCGAGGCGCACAGGCGCGCGAACGTGCGCGTCGCCGCCGGCAGTTCGTCGGGTGGCTCGTGATACTGGTCGAAACCCATGGCTCTCCTTCCCGTGGCGGGATGTGCGTCCGATGGCGGTGTCGCATGAACTGTATGCGGGCGCGGCATGCGCGCGTATACGAATGCCGGCTATTCGGATCGCAGGTGGGTAATAGAGCAGGCGTCGGTCGCAAGCAGTAGCATCGCGGGCACGCTACACGTGGCTCGGCCCGGGAGTCGAGCGGCGCCCGACGTAGGTCGCTGGCATGAACGCGTGGCGCGCGAGGGATAAGCCCCCGACCTCCGATAACCCAGAGAGCAAAGAAGAGAGATGGGATCTACTCCTACACCTGTTCCCGCGGGCCAAGTACGGCCCGTGACGATGCCGGTCGTGGACCGCACCGCGAGCGCCGTCGTGACCGCCGTGCCGCCGATCATGGTCGCTGTCGGGATGTGGTTCGGCTGGGTCGGCAACCTCCTGAACTGGCAGGACCTCCTGATCCTCGCCCTTTTCTATATGGCGGTGGGGACGGGGATAACCGTCGGCTTCCACCGGCTCCTGACCCACGGAAGCTTCAGGTGCCACCGGCTCACGCGAGCGGCCTTCGCCGCGCTTGGATCGGCGGCCGCCGAGGGACCGGTGATCGACTGGGTGGCGACGCATCGCAAGCACCACCAGTTCTCCGATATCGACGGCGATCCGCACAGCCCTCACGTCGGACACGGATCCGGCTGGCGCGGCGCGATCAAGGGCCTCGTGCACGCCCACCTCGGGTGGGTGTTCAGCGACATGGAGGTGGCCGACGAGCGCCGGTACGCCAAAGACCTGCTCGCGGACCCATGGATCCGGTTCGTCGATCAGACGTTCGTGTTGTGGGTGGTCGCGGGGCTCGCCGCGGCGTTCGGGCTGGGCGTCGCGCTCAGCGGTACCGTTGCCGGCGGCCTGACCGCGCTGCTCTGGGGTGGTGCGGCCCGGATCTTCTTCATGCACCACGCCACGTTCAGCATCAACTCCCTTTGTCACTTCTTCGGCCGGCAGGACTACGACACCCACGATGAGTCGCGCAACCTCGCATGGCTGGCGATTCCGACCTGGGGCGAGGCCTGGCACAACAACCATCATGCGTTCCCGTGCTCGTACCGCCACGGACTGCGCCGGTGGCAGATCGATCCATCCGCGGGGATCATCAGGCTGCTGGAGATGAGCGGCCTGGCCTGGGACGTGGTGCGCGTGAGCCCCGACCGCAAGGACAGCAAAGCGCTGGCGGGAGCCGTCCTGTAATAGCCTGCGGCGGGTGGCGTTCTCCCAGACGGCTCCCCTTCGGCGTGCGCTGACGACAAGCCTGCCGCGCCGGCCGTTCGGCGTGCGCTTCTGGGACGGAACCGAGGTTGCGGCCACCGAGCCCGGCGCGCCGACGCTGACGCTGCGCACCCCACAGGCACTGGCCCATGCCCTGCGGGCTCCCGGCGAGCTCGGGCTCGGCCGCGCCTACGTGGCCGGCATGATCGACGTCGACGACCTCGACGCGGCGCTGCTGATGGTGGACGAGTTCGAGCCGCCGGACCTCTCGCTCAGCCAGAAGGTGAGTCTCGCGGTGGCGGTCATCCGCGCCTGCGGGCTCGTCGCCCCGCCACCGGTCCCGACCGCCGAGCTCCGGCTCCGAGGGCAGCGGCACACGATTTCGCGCGACCGGCGCGCCGTCCGCCACCACTACGACGTCGGCAACGACTTCTTCGCGCTGTTCCTCGATCGCTCGATGACCTACAGCTGCGCCTACTTCGCCGGTGGCGCCGAGACGCTCGAGGAGGCCCAGGAGGCCAAGGTCGAGCTCGTCTGCAAGAAGCTGGGCCTGCGCGAGGGCGAGCGAGTGCTCGACGTCGGGTGCGGATGGGGGAGCTTCGTGATCCACGCGGCCAGCCACTACGGCGTGCGCGCGGTCGGGATCACGCTCGCCGAGCGTCAGGCTGAGCTGGCGCGCGAACGGGTCCGCGAGGCCGGCCTGGCCGACCGCGTCGAGATCCGCGTGGCCGACTACCGCGAGGTGTCCGACGGGCCGTTCGACGCGATCGCGAGCATCGGGATGGTCGAGCACGTGGGGGAGGAGCAGATCGACGTTTACGCTCGTCGGCTGTTCGAGCTTCTCAGGCCCGAGGGCAGGTTGCTCAACCACGGGATCGCCAAGCTCAAGGACTTCGATACGCCGGACGAGGGTGCGTTCTCGGAGCGGTTCGTGTTCCCCGACGGAGTCCCGTTGCCGCTCTCACGGATCATCCAGGCACTCGAGCGCGTCGAGTTCACGACGACGCACGTCGAGGGGCTGCAGCCCGACTACGCGAGGACGATCACGTACTGGACCGAGCGGTTCGACGCGCGCTGGGATGACGCCGTGAGGCTCGCGGGCATCGAGCGCGCCAGGATCTGGCGGTTGTACCTACGCGCCGCCCGGCAGGGCTTCGAGACCGGCTGGGCGTCGGTCTACCAGGTCCTCGCGCACCGCTGACGGGCATGTCTTGTCCGTTTGTGCACCGGCGTGTGCCGACGAGCGCGCTCGGACGCGCGCGACTTCACAGCGACGCAGCCGGTGGAGTATGGTCGCGTTTGCCCAGCAAACCTGGAAGGGAGAGGCATGAGTAGAACCGTTCCCGTCCGCTTGAACGTCAACGGTGTCGAGCACGATCTGGAGGTCGAGCCGCGCCTGTTGCTGGTCCATGCGATACGTGATCACTTGGGGCTGACCGGCACGCACGTCGGCTGCGACACGTCCAACTGCGGAGCTTGCACGATTCACATGGACGGAAAGTCCGTCAAGTCGTGCACCGTGCTCGCCGTGCAGGCCGACGGCGCGGCGTTGACGACGATCGAGGGAATGGCCACCGAGAACGAGCTGCATCCGCTGCAGGAGGCATTCTGGAACGACCACGGCCTGCAATGCGGCTACTGCACGCCAGGCATGATCATGGCCGCCGCGGGACTGCTCGCCGAGAACCCGAACCCGACCGAGGAAGAGGTGCGGCACGGCCTCGAGGGGAACCTGTGCCGCTGCACCGGCTACCACAACATCGTCAAGGCCGTGCTCGACGCCGCCAAGGTGAAGGGCCCGAGCGTCTCGCAGGAGTCGGGGGTCTCGTCATGAGCGCGACCGCCGAAGGCCCTGCGACGAACGGCAAGACCCACGTCGGGCAGACGCTGAGGCGCAAGGAGGATCCGCGCCTGATCACCGGTCGCGCCAGCTACGTCGACGACATCAACCTGACCGGCCAGCTGTGGGCGGCGTGGGTGCGCTCGCCCGAGGCGCACGCCAGGATCGTCTCGATCGACACCTCCGAGGCCAAGGCCCGCGACGGGGTGTGGGCGGTCTACACAAACGAGGATCTCGACATGGAGGCGGGGCTGCCGATGAATTGGGTGCCGCCCGGCGTCACGGTCAACACTCCCGATCACTGGGTGCTCGCCAAGGGTGCGGTCAAGCATGTCGGCGACCCGGTCGCGCTCGTCATCGGCGAGGACCGGTACGGGGTGGTCGACGCGGCCGAGGATGTCGTTGTCGAGTACGACCCGCTTCCGGTCGTGACCGACCCGGAGAGGGCGCTCGAGGACGGCTCGCCCCTCGTCCACGAGCAGTTCGGGACCAACAAGGTGTGCGACTGGTCGCTGGGCGGCGGCGACCTCGAGGCAGGGTTTGCAGAGGCCGACGTGATCATCGAGCGCCGCATCGTCAACCATCGCATGGCCGGGGCGGCCATCGAGCCGCGCGGAGTGCTGGCCGAGTATCGAGGCGACCGGCTGACCGTGTGGAGCTCGACCCAGGTGCCGCACTTCGTGCGCCTGTTCCTCGCGATCCTGCTGGGCGTCGGCGAGGACCGGGTCCGCGTGATCGCGCCCGAGGTCGGCGGCGGCTTCGGCTCGAAGCTCCAGATCTACGCCGAGGAGATCGGCTGCGCATGGGCGTCGCGCAAGCTCGGACGTCCGGTGAAGTGGATCGAGACGCGCTCCGAGGGGATGATGGTCAC
>JBKQJQ010000609.1:0-4027 GCA_052147875.1 Solirubrobacteraceae bacterium
CCCGACGGTCGCCCCGGCGGCGCCGAGCCCGCCCCAGATCCCGAGCGCCTTGTTCCGCTCGGCGCCCTCGTCGAACATGTTCATCACGATCGAGAGGGCGGCGGGGAGCATGAACGCCGCGCCGAGCCCCTGCACCGCGCGGCTTGCGATCAGGAACGCGTCGGTGCTTGCCAGCGCGCACGCCAGCGACGCGGCGGTGAATACCGCGATGCCGGCCATCAGGATGCGGCGGCGGCCGAGCAGATCCGCGGCCCGACCGCCGAACAGCAGAAAGCCGCCGAACGTGAGGCCGTAAGCGGTCGCCACCCACTGCAGGCTCGTGTCGGTGAAGTGCAGGTCGCGACCGATCGTCGGCAGCGACACGTTGACGATCGTCAGATCGATGATCGTCATGAAGTACGCCACCGCCAGCAGCGCAAACGCGCGCCAGCGGTTGAGGTGCGGTGATGCGGACGTCATTGGACCTCCAGGGGTCTGGCAGGAAAGGGACCGCTGCGAGAGGAGAAGGGCTCGTTGAGTCGCTCTTCACACCGTCAAACGGGCGCCGGCGCCGAAACTCATCGCCGCTGGCGCGGATCCAAATCCGGCTCAGGGCTCGGCCGCGAACCCGAACCGCGTGAGCAGCGCCGGCTTGATGAACGAGTCGATTCCGACGATCCGTCCATCCTCGATCTGGAGTACGGAGATCCCGTGCGCGACCCATCCGTGCTCCTCCTCGTGGTGGTAGACCGCGACCGCCGGCCGGCCGTTCGCTCGGGTCGGCGTCAGCCGGAACCGCGCAAGAGTGCCGCCGCCCGCGACCTCGCGGAAGAAACGCGCGATCTGCAGCGCCCCGATCGCCGATGGCTGCGGGGGCATCCGCATGACGGCATCCTCGCGGAGCAGCGCCACGAGCCCGTCCACGTCGTCGTGCTCGAACGCGGCCACGTACCGATCGAGCAGCTCGCGCTCGTCGGGAGCGGCCATCGCTCGCGGCGTCGCGGGGAGGCGTTCGTCGATCGTCCCGCGAGCACGCTGGAGCGCGCTGTTGACCGACGCGACGCTCGACTCGAGCAGCTCGGCGACCTCGGGCGCGCTCCACGCGAGCACGTCGCGAAAGATCAGGACCGCGCGCTGGCGACCGGGCAGCTCCTGGATCGCGCGTAGCAGCGCCAGCTCCATCCCTTCCCGGATCGCATACCGAGCCTCGGGGTCGTACGTGGGCGCCGCCGCCTCATCCGGGTGCTGGTCGGGGAACGGGTCCAGCGGCTCGGGCCGGCGGCGCCGGCGCTCAAGTTCATCGAGACACGCGTTGGTCGCGATCCGGTACAGCCACGTCTGAAGCTGGGCGCGCGGTTCGAATCGCCCGATCGCCCGCCACGCCCGCAGCAGCGTCTCCTGGACGAGATCCTCGGCGTCCTGAGCTGAGCCGAGCATCCGGTAGCAGTGAACGTCGAGCGCGTGTCGATACGGCTCGACTAGCTGACGGAACGCGTTCTCGTCACCTGCCTGTGCGGCGGTGAGGAGTAGGCGCTGGTCGGGGTTGGCTTGGCCGCTCACGGGGGTTCACTGCGTCAAACGGTCCTCAGCGGCGAAACTAATCGGATCGCCCGCGGCCTCGCAACAGACGCGGACCGCCACGCGATACAGCCACATCCGGGCCGACGCCTGGGGCTCGAGGAGCGCGCGCTCGCGCCATGCGGTCATCGCGGTGTCCGCGATCGCATGTCTCGCGGCATCCGGATCGCCGAGCATCAGGTAGCAGTAGCACTCGAGCCCGCGCCGATGGTGCTCGAGCAGCACGCCGAACGCGCGCTCATCACCGACCCGTGCCGCTGCTACGAGAGCGGCTTCATTAGCGTCGCGGTGAGGGGGATCGTGCTCCAACGGTGCGTCACCGGCGTTAAACGGGCACAACCTTCCGAACTCATCGGGCCGCAGGCGGGTCGATGATGGAAGACAAAATTCCCCTGGTAACTTGATCGGGTCGTGTCAAGCGTTCGATGCCGCCAAGGGTGCTCGCCCCATTGGACGGGGCGAGGGCAAGTGGTGGCCACCCGGCTGGGGCGATGAAGCCTGGCCTTTCGGCGGTCCGTAGTGCTCGCTGACACCGTTCGTGACCTCTGTCGCGAGCGGTGGGGTGAACCGACACGGCGGGCACACTTCGAGGTCGAGGAGTTCGCCATCGACGTCCTCAAGTGGGACGCCGACGCCAGCCCGGAGGAGTTGCCCGACGGCTTACACGTCGAGTTCCTCCAAGCGATTCCCCTGTTCGACCCCGAGCTCGAGTTCAAGCGCAAACACGGCGCCCACACGCTCCTGCGCCGATGGGAGGAGTCCGGCGTCCGGTTCTGGGACTCCGATCGCGAGCTTGAATCGAGCGTTCAAGGCTCGAGGTGCCTAGCTTCCGCTGAAGACAGGCAGCAGCAGGAACGATCCGTCGCTGCCTCCGAACCGGACCGTGTTGATCGTCGGAGCTAGGGGACTGAATAGTCTCGTTGGCCTTCGGCGACGATCGCCTCCTGCCCGCTAGGCCGCAACGCTGCTTCTTTCGGACACTTTGGGTCACACCCTGGGCGGAGCGCGGCGTCGACGGCGTCGACCAGCGTCGTCGGGCTACCGCTCGACGCCTTACGGGGTCATGCTGGCGTCGCTACCGGTCGGCGCGGAAAGGATCAGCTTGAGCGAGACTGCCCCGTGGGCGACAAAGGGGAAGTGGCGCCGGCTGTCCTTATCGCTGTTCGGCGGCGCCGGTAGTCGGAGCTAGACCCGCTCCACGTCCAGCTTCAGGAAGTGGGTCGCGCACGAGATGCACGGGTCGTAGTTGCGGATCGCCTGCTCGCACTGCCACTGCAGTTCGTCATCGGAGAGGTCCAAGTGCCCGGCCACAAAGCGGTACAGGTCTTCCTCGATCGCGCGTTGATTCTGAGACGTGGGCGGAACGATGCGCGCGTTTCGGATGGCGCCCGAGGCGTCGATCTCGTAGCGGTGCCAGAGGATTCCGCGCGGGGCCTCGCTGACTCCGCAGCCGATGCCATCGCGCGGCTCGAGCGCGATTGCCGGGGGGTCAGGCGGCTCATAGACATCGATCAGGCGCAACGCCTCTTCGATCGCGTACAAGAGCTCCACGCCGCGCACGATGATGCTCTGGAACGGGTTGCGACACGACGGTCCGAGCCCGGCGTTGAGAGCGGCCTCACGAGCCATCGGCGATAGGGCGTCGAAGGCGAGGCTGTAGCGCGCGAGCGGACCGACCATGTACGAGCCGCCATCGCGCAGCCGACTGTGCAGGGCATTGGAGTGCGGCACCTGCTCCTCGACAAAATGCTCATCAAAGCCCTCGGCCGGAATGTCGAGACCGCTGCTTGAAACGATCCGCCCGCGGTCGATCGGGTAACGGCCGGTGTCGTCCCGAAGTGCCACGAACTCGTAGTCGCGCTCGAACTCGGGCATCGTCAACGTGCCGGTGAGCGCGATCGTCTCGAGTGTGTCCTCGAGCGCCCGCTGCAGCGGCTCGACCAGCGGCTTCAGTTCGTCCCGGCTGGGCGCCCGATAGAAGCCACCGGTCCGTGGGTTGATCGGATGCTCGGCCCGGCCGCCCAGCGTGATCAGCAGCTGGTTGCCGGCTTTGCGCGTGGCCAGCCCGCGCTCAACCAGCGCTGGATGGTCGGCGGCCATGTGGATCGCGCTCTCATAGCCCAGGAAATCGGGCGCGTGAAGCAGGTATAGGTGCAGCGCATGGCTCTCGATCCACTCCCCGCAGTACATCAGCCGGCGCAGCTCGCGGATCGCGCCATCGACGGTGGCGCCGCATGCCTGCTCGATCGCGAGGCACCCGCTTGTCTGGTAGGCAACGGGGCAGATGCCGCAGATCCGCGCCGTGATGTCGGGCACCTCCGTGTACGACCGCCCTCTCAGGAACGCCTCGAAGAAGCGCGGCGGCTCGTAGATGCGCAACTGCACCTCGAGGACCTCGCGGTCGCGGATGCGCACGCTCATCGCGCCCTCGCCCTCGACGCGGGCGAGGGCTGCGGTGCTGATCCGGCGG
>JBKQJQ010000610.1:0-3280 GCA_052147875.1 Solirubrobacteraceae bacterium
GTGGCAGTTGCAGACCGCGTGACGGGCGAGCGCAGCCCTGACCGTGGGCACGCGAGGCTTGGCCCGACCGGGCAGTATCACGAGCGCCAGCAGGAAGCCGAGGGCGAAGATTCCGACCGACCACCAGAAGGCCGTGGTGTAACCGTGCACTGCCGCCGCGTTGGCCAGGCCGGGGGTGTGCAGGTGAGTGGCCGTGTAGCTGGCGACAGCGCTGGCGAAGATCGTGCTCAGCAGGGAGGTGCCGACCGAGCCGCCGACCTGCTGGGAAGTGTTGACCATCGCTGAGGCGACCCCGGCCTCGCGTCCCTCCACGCCCAGCGTCGCGGTCGAGAACGCCGGCGCGAAGATGCATCCCATCCCGACGCCGAGGATGAGCAGGCCGGGAAGGACATCGCCGGCGTAGCTGGAGTCCGGCGTCAGGTGCGTGAACAGGAACATCGCGATTGCCCCGAGTGTCGTGCCGGTGAGCACCAGCGGCTTCACCCCGGTGTGTTGGATCACGCGGGTCTGCACCGTGGTCGAGGTGACCACCAGTACGCCGGTGAGAGGCAGGAACGCCAGTCCGGTGGTGAGCGGCGAAAGGCCGAGCTGCTGCTGCAGGAAGTAGGTGAGAAACAGAAATACTGCGAACACGCCCGCGCCGGCCAGTGCGATCGTGTTGTACGCGCCGCCGCGGGCGCGGTTCCAGACGATGTGAAGGGGCAGCAACGGATGCTCCGCTCGGCGCTCGATTAGCACGAAAGCCGTCAGCAGCACAGGGCTGGCAACGAGCGCCACGATCGTCGCCGTGGCACTCCAGGAGTGGGTCTCGGCGTTGGAGAACCCGTATACCAGTGCGAACAGGCCCAGCGCTGAGGTGAGTACGCCGGGTATGTCGATCGGTTCCCGATCCGGAGTGCGGTGATTGACCAGCAGGCGCAAGGCCACGATCGTCGTGGGCACGGCGATCACGAGGTTGACGTACAGGCACCAGCGCCAGGACAAGACTTGGGTGAGCGCACCGCCGAGTATCAGCCCCAGCGAGGCGCCACCGCCGGCGATCGCACCGAAGACCCCGAACGCCTTGGGCCGGTCAGGAGACCCCTCGAACGTCACCGTCAGCAACCCCAACGCCGAGGGTGCGAGCAGGGCACCAAACGCCCCCTGGAGCGTTCTGGCCGCGACGAGCACGCCGAACGACTGCGCCAGCCCGCCGATCGCCGAGGCGATCGCGAACCCGACCAGGCCGGTGACCAGGGTCCACTTACGTCCGAACAGGTCACCGAGCTTGCCGCCCAGCAGCAAGAGGCTGCCGAACGCCAGCGCGTAAGCGGTGACGATCCACTGGCGGCTCTCAGTGGAGAAGCCCAGCGCCTTCTGGGCCGAGGGGATCGCAATCGTCACGATCGTCGCGTCGAGCACGACCATAAGCTGCGCGACGCCGAGCAGGGCCAGGACCGCCCATCGATTCGGTTCGCGATCTGACGAGGCCGCCGACATCGGCTGGGTCGCCTCACGATCGGTCGCGCGACCATCGACGTCAGCCATCCCCCGACGGTAACACCGCCAAGCCGGCGGCGAATAGGCAGTGATCCCTGGCACGATCCCGTTCCGCGAAAGGCGGGACGCTTACCGATGTTTTTTGGATGCCCATCGAGCGAGGGGTCCTCCCCTACGCCCGCCAGAATCGGCGTGATCGCCTACTCCCCAATGGGCTCCGGTATGCTGACCGGCGCGATGACGCGCAACCGCGCCGCCGCATTGCCCGAGAGCGATTGGCGCAAGCACGACCCGCAGCTCTCGCAAAACCTTGAGCTGGTCGAGCGCTTGGAGACAGTGGCCGAGCGCCGCGACACCACCCCGGGGCGCCGTCGCTTTCGCCTGGACACTCCGCACCCCCGTGGTCGACGGTGCGACCGTCGGCTTCCGTCGGCCCGATCAGGTCGACCCAATCCTCATCGCTGCCAACCTCGGACTCAGTGACGACGCAGCCGAAATCGAAGGAGCACTCAATGAACACTGAACACTCTCAGCCACAGAGGGATCGCGTCGGTCTGTTGGGCGCCGGTCTGATGGGCGCCGCGATGGCCCACCGACTGCTCGATCAGGGCATCCCGGTGATCGCCTGGGACCGCAATAGCGAGCACGTGCGTGCGCTGGGAGCTCGAGGAGCAGCACAGGCCACCGAGCCAGACGAGGTCGTGAGCGGCGCCGGCGTCGTGATCACGATGCTCCCAACCGCCGACGTCATCCTCGATGTGGTCGATCCGCTGCTCGACGATTGGCCCAAGGACACGATCTGGTTGCAGATGAGCAGCGTCGGAGCGGCTGAGGCAGACCAGCTTACGCGAGTCGCCGAAGCCCACGCGGTAACGATTGTCGACGCACCCGTCTCGGGCAGCACCCATCCCGCCGAGGAGGGCCAGCTGACGATCCTGGCGTCCGGGCCTGACTCCACGAAGGCGACGTTAGAGCCGGTGTTGGCCGCCCTGGCATCGCGCGTGATGTGGGTCGGCAAGGCCGGAATGGGCTCACGCCTGAAACTCGCGACCAACCACTGGATGATCAGCTCGGTCGCCGCACTGGCAGAGTCGATGCACCTTTGCGACGCCATGGGACTGAATCAGCAGCATTTCATCGAGCTGCTTGACGGCGGACCGCTGGGCTCCGTCTACGCGATGCAGAAGCTCGACGAGATGCGACGCCACGAGTACCCGGCCGGCTTCCCCGTGCGGCTTGCCCTAAAGGACCTGGAGCTGGTCCACGAGGTCGAGGAAAGCTCCCAGACCACGATGCCCGTGCTGCAAGCGGTCTTAGCGCGGTTCATGACCGCAGGAGATGACCTCGCCGATCAGGACCTGGCGGCCATCTACGAGCTGGACGGGGCTCACGCCAATAGCTAGGTCCAGCCTCCCCCGCCGCTCACGCGGGTGCTGTGGCGACTCACGAGAGCGGCGGCGGCGTTCGATGATTTGCGGTACGGGATCGTCGTGACTGAGCGTGGTGCCAATGGAATGAGGGTGACCCCGGGCCTCACCCTCGCTCCAGACGGGTCTCCCGAACGATCTCCGACGTCAAACGAGCACGGACTATGAGCGCCGGGAAAGGTGGGCGTGCACGAGTTGCACCGACCAGGCTCCCTCGCCGACGGCTGTGGCGCAGCGCTTGGTGGAGCCCGAGCGGACGTCGCCGGCTGCGAGTACACCCGGGAGGTTGGTGCCGAGCAGGTTGCCAGCGCCGGCGTCGGCGCCGGTGAGAATGAAGCCGCGGTCGTCGCGCGCGATGGCGTCGTCGAGCCATT
>JBKQJQ010000611.1:0-4258 GCA_052147875.1 Solirubrobacteraceae bacterium
AGGTCATCTTCCTCGACGAGCCGACCACCGGCCTTGATCCGCGCAGCCGTCGCACGGTGTGGGAGATCGTGGAGAGCCTGGTCGACGACGGCACCACCGTGTTCCTCACCACGCAGTACCTCGAGGAGGCCGACAAGCTCGCCGACCGGGTGGCGATTCTCGACCGCGGACGGCTGGTCGCCGAGGGCAGTGCGCAGGAGCTCAAGCAGCAAATTCCCGGCGGTCGCATCGATGTCCTCTTCGCCGACGCCGAGGCGCAACTCGTGGCGGGCGACGCGTTGGGAATGCCAGTCACCGACCAGGACTCGCCGAGCTTGCAGATCCCCACCGATGGCAACATCGCCACTCTGCGTCGCGTTCTCCGCGACCTCGATGAGGCCGGTATCGACGTCGTCGATCTCGCGATTCACACCCCCGACCTCGACGACGTATTCCTCGCGCTCACAGGCCGAGATGCTCACGCGGTGGAATCGAGAACATAAGAGGAGCTGTACCGGTGACCGGCACATACGCCCTACGCGATTCGACCACCATGCTGCGGCGCGACCTGCGCCACCTGCAGCGCTACCCCGGGCTCTCCCTGTTTCCGATCCTGATGCCGGTCGTGTTCCTGCTGCTGTTCGTGTACGTCTTCGGCGGCACGCTCGGCAACGGGATCACGGTCGGCGGCGGCCGCGGGACCTACATCAACTTCCTAACCCCGGGAATGCTGCTGTTCACCGTCGCCGGCGCCGCGCAGATCACCGCGATCTCCGTGGCCAAGGACATGACCGAGGGCATCATCGCCCGCTTCAAGACGATGCGGATCTGGCGACCCGCCGTGCTCGCCGGGCATGTCTTCAGCAGCCTCGTCCTGACTCTGATCAGCCTCGCCGTCACCATCGCCGTGGCGTTGCTGATTGGCTATCACGCCGCCGCAAGCCCCGTGCGATGGCTGGCCGCCATCGGCCTGCTCGTGCTGCTGGCCGTCGCGCTGATCTGGCTGTCGGTCGCTCTTGGCCTGCTCGCGAAGAGCGTCGAGACCGCGAGCAACATGCCGATGTTCCTGATCCTCCTGCCGTTCCTCGGCAGCGGCTTTGTGCCCGTCGGCTCGATGCCCGCCGGCCTACGCTGGTTCGCCGAGAATCAGCCCTTCACCCCGATCACCAACACCGAGCGCAGCCTTCTCGCCAACCAGCACATCGGCAGCGCAGGCGTCAAGGCGATCCTGTGGTGCCTCGCGATGACGGCCGCCAGCTATCTGTGGGCTAGGTATCTCTACGACCGCCGACCCGTCCAGTAGACGCCATCCCGTCAACCCAGCCGGTACGACCGCGAGCCACTTCTGCCGCACCCCGGGGAAGTACTGTGCCGACCCGAAGCCGGTCATACGAGGGTCTAACGCCAATCTCGGACCGCCTGTCCAAGGGTCTGACTGACCTCGGTTGTGAGAAGCGGCGCCAGTGACGCCGCCGTGGCCTCGCTGGCGTTGACGCGATCGGTCGAGTGAAAGCAATCCCAGAAGCGAACCAGTCCGTCCTCACCATCGACCTCGAACATCTTCGCCGCGAGCCGCTGCCAGCGATACTGAAACCACACGTAGTTCAAGGGGCTCATCGAATCATCAGAACCCGTGTAGTGGGCTTGCAGCTCCTCGAGCGTGGTGTACCCCTGGGCGCGCATCCGAGCGGCAAGCTTTCGACTTCCCGCTCCCACGGTTGAGAGCACCTCGAGCGTCGGCAGACTCGCCGGCAGCCGGGTTGCGACGAACGCGTGCAAGGCCAGGTTGACGAAGATCTCGCTGAGCCAGAACGTCGGGAGGCGCAGATCTCCGAGCCCCTCGAATGCGTGGCCGAGCTCATGAATCGTGATCAGGTCGAAGAACGGCTGCAAGTCCAGGCCACCTGCGCCGTCCGGGTACGTCGCGAGCAACTTCGCATACCCGCGAGGTGACGCTTCGCGGAGGTCCTGCGCGATCTCGATCCAGAAGTCTCCGCCCCCGGCTGGCATCACCACAACGCCGGGACGGATCTCGCCGGCATCATCTCTGAAGAACGGCAGCCCGTAAGGGGGGCCGCTATCCGGCCAGTCCGCTTCGTCGGCCACGACGAGTGCGATGTCGGGCTCAACCGCTGAAAACAGGCGATCGAAATAGACATAGGCGTCCGTGGCGACATCGGCTGCGGCCGTCGCCCGCGCCAGCGCTCCGTCGCTGTAGCGCACCTCGAACGGATAACCACCCAGGTGCGCCAGCTCCGATCCCACCGCCACCCGACGAGCCTAGCCTCAACCCCAGGCCTGAAACACTGCGGGCTATTCACGACGCGCAGTCTCAGACCGACTCGCCCGGTCTTCGACCGAGGCGAGGACCAAGAGCACGGCGAGCGAGTGTGCGGAACCTCGCTTTCGGTCGCGTGAGGTGCCCGCTCAGGAGGCTGCAGCGCGCCAGGAACGACGTCGCTGCCGGTCATACATTCGCCAGGTCTCGTCATAGACTTCTTGAGCGTCGAAGAAGGGCGCAAGCTCTCGCCCACCGTTCCAGCCGTAGGCGTCGAGCATCTCGCGGACGCAGTGCGTGTCCGCTCCGCGGATGCGGAGACTGCCGACGGCGCTCGCCACGTCCCAGTGGACCGGGCCGCGAAACGTGTCCTCAAAGTCGTTCCAGAGGAGGCGGCGCCGGGTGCGAAGCAGGTTGCGCAGCGAGACGTCCCCGTGCAGCGCCTGGGTCGGCAGGCTCGATTCAAAGACGACCGTTCCCAACGCGTTCAGCCGCTCGCCGAGCGAAGAGATCGCCGCGCGCTGATGGGCGTCGGCCGGTCGCAGCTCGCCGAGCAGCCGCTCGATGTCGTCGCGCAGCTCACGCGACCCGCCCAGCTCGCGATCGTATGGCCGCAGCGCGTCGTGCAGATACCTCAGCATCCGACCAAGCTCACGCGCGTCATCGATGGAGACCGCTGAGTGGATTTCAGGGTCCGGTTCGACCTCGGGAACCCACTCCGTGAACGTCATCCACAGACCGTCGTGGTAGTACGGTCCCGGCGCGATCAACCGGCTCGGTGACACGGCCAAACCCGTAGGCATCAGGAACTCGAGCACGGAGACCTCGCGCTCAAGCCACCTCCGGGGATCTTCATGAAGGGCGACCGTTCCGGTCATCACGCGAGCGACGACCGGCGCCGGACGCAGATGCACCAGCACATTGCTTCCCGAGTAGATGACGATTGCCGCGTCCAGCTTCAGCCCCTGCGAGTGCGCAACCGTGCTGGCCGCCGCCAAAGCACGCTGTTGGGGAGCGCTGATCATCTTGAGCAATCTGGCACAAGCAAAAATCGATGCGATCGAGCGCCGGGTGCTTCGCAGACCGAGAAGTCTCGCGCCACCTGCCGAGCAGCGATCAGGCGTTGCGTTTCCGCCGGCTCGCGGACAGCCCAGTGAGGGCCCCATTTTCGCTCGATGGCGAGCAATTCTGCCGACGTGGGGTGGCGTCCTGTGGCGCGAGGGGCAGGACCGATGACGTCGGTTCGGACCGGCATGAGAATTCGCGTCGGAGGAGCTTGACTTCGGCTCGATCAAGAGGAAGTGTTGCAACCATCAACGGAGCGTCCTCGGTCGAAGAACGGCTGGGGGGCGGGTAGGACCGGGCTGGTGCCAATCCAGCGCAGCGCAATCTCGTCAGCGTCGGCGTTCCCGTCGTGTTGCCGCGTGTCGGCCGTCTTTGGCTCGGGCCGTATCGCCCTGTATGGCGCGACCTATCGATGGAGGCGGAGATGAGCACAATGGAGGTCCGCGGCGACGGCGGAGGTGGGACGGCCGGTGTCAAGAGCGTCGACATGAAGCTCGAGGTCGTCGTCATCCCTGTCTCCGATGTCGAACGCGCGAAAGAGTTCTATGGTCGGCTCGGATGGAGGCTCGACGCCGACTTCCCCTTCGATAACGGCTTCCGGATCGTTCAGTTCACGCCGCCCGGCTCCAGGGGCTCGATCCAATTCGGCACGAACATGACATCGGCCGCGCCCGGCTCGGCTCGGGGCCTTTACCTGATCGTCTCCGATATCGAGGCCGCCCGTGACGACCTAGTCGCCCGTGGTGCCGAGGTTAGCGAGGTGTTCCACGCAGGGAGCCCGGGCGCTCAGTTCCACCCGCCCGCTCCGCGCGGTCGGGTCAGCGGGCCAGCGCCCAATCATCAGAGCTACGGCTCTTTCGCGACGTTCAGCGACCCGGACGGAAACGGCTGGCTGCTGCAAGAGGTCACCACCCGGCTGCCTGGCAGGATCGACGC
>JBKQJQ010000612.1:0-2677 GCA_052147875.1 Solirubrobacteraceae bacterium
TGAGACGTTCGCCCAGGTCGCGCGCGAGCACTTCGGCGGCTCGCTCGCCGGACGGCTCGTGGTCAGCGCCGGGCTCGGAGGGATGGGCTCCGCGCAGCCGCTCGCGATCACGCGAATGCTGCGTGGCGTTTGCCTGATCGCCGAGGTCGACGCCGGCAAGGCGCAGCGGCGCCTGGCCGCCGGCGGAGTTGACATCGCCACCGATGATCTCGACGAGGCGCTCGACGCCGTGCTTGCGGCGCGCACCGACGACCGGGCTCTGGCGGTGGCGTTGGTCATCAACGCGGCCGATTTGCTCGAGTCGCTGCTCGACCGCGGCGTCATCCCCGACGTGGTCACCGACCTGACGGCCGCCCACGACCTGCGCAGCGGATACCTCCCCACGGGCATCACGCTCGAGGAGGCGGCCGCCCTGCGGCGCGGCGACCCCGGCAAGCTCGAGGCGCTCGCGCTGGCGACGATGGTCCGCCACGTGCGCGCGATGCTGGCACTGCGCGAGCGCGGCGCGGTCGTGTTCGACTACGGCAACAACATCCGCCCGCACGCCGCCGCCGGTGGCGCCGCCGACGCGCTGACGATCGACATCTTCACCGCGCGCTACCTGCGGCCCCTGTTCAGCCGCGGGATCGGCCCGTTCCGCTGGATCTGCCTGTCGGGCGAGGACGCCGATCTGGAACTCGTCGACGAGCTGTGCCTCGAGCTGTTCGACGACGTGCCGCGGATCACGAACTGGATCGGGCTCGCGCGTCAGCACGTCGTGCGCCAGGGACTGCCCGCGCGGATCGCGTGGCTCGGTCATGGCGAGCGGACCAGGCTCGCGCTGGCGGTCAACGAGGCGGTCGCCGACGGGCGGCTGCGGGCCCCGGTTGCCTTCACCCGCGACCACATGGACTCGGGCGCGATGACGCACCCGAACATCATCACCGAGTCGATGCCCGACGGGTCCGACGCGATCAGCGACTGGCCGCTGCTCAACGCGCTGCTGACGACCGCGGCGGGCGCCGATCTGGTCGCGCTGCACGCGGGTGGCGGTGGCTATGCGGGCTACTCGCAGAGCGCTGGGATGACGGTTGTGGCGACCGGCACCGGCGACGCACAGGCGCGGCTCGCGGCGGCTTTGAACGTCGACACAGCGCTTGGCGTTCTGCGCCATGCCGACGCCGGCTGCGAGGAGGCGATCGAGAGCGCTCACGAACACGGCCTCGGTCTGTCGCCTGTAGGTTCCGCGCGATGAGGAACCTCGACCTGCACGCGGTCCACGCCGCGGTCGCCGGCGGCTCGGTGCTGGCGGCCGGTGGTGGCGGCTGGGTCGATCACGGCATGCTGGTCGGGACAACCGCGGTCCAATACGGAACGCCGCGGCTGGCGGCGCTCGACGAAGTCGACCCCGCCGCGATGCTCGCGACCGTCAGCGCGATCGGCGCCCCGGCGGCGGTCGGCTGGGAGATGCGCCCGGGCGACTACGTGCGCGCGCTGCAGCTGCTGATGGAGGCCGTGCCGGAGCCGATCATCGGCACGGTCACCGCTCAGAACGGCTCCTCGACGACCTGCAACGGCTGGGTCGCCTCGGCGGTGCTTGGGACGCTCGTGATCGACGCGGCCGGCGATGGCCGCGCGCATCCGACCGGCAAGATGGGCTCCTTCGGGCTCGCGGCCGACGACGACTACCAGACCGTGCAGGCGGTCGCGGGCGGCAACCGCTCCGAGGATCGCTACCTCGAGGTCGTGACTCGCGGGACCGTCCGCCACACGGCCGGGGTGCTGCGGACGGCGGCCGACCAGTCGGGCGGCTTCATCTCCTGCGCCCGCAACCCGCTCCCGGCCTCGTTTGTCGCCGAGCACGCCGCAGTCGGCGCGATCAGCTTCGCGCTCGCGCTCGGCGAGGCGATCCTCGCGGTGCAGGACAAGGGCCCGCGGCGGATGATCGAGGTCACCGCGGAGCACCTCGGCGGCACGCTGATCGCCGACGGCGCCGTGCGGTCGCGCGAGCTGCGCACTGAGAACGCGTTCGATATCGGCACGATCGTCGTCGGCGAACTCGAGCTCGGGTTCGTCAATGAGTACCTCACCGCCGAGTCCGGCGGCGAGCGACTGGCGACCTTCCCCGACGTGCTCGCCACGCTGTCGTTGCAGACGGGCCGAATTCTCTCGATCGCGAATCTCCGCGAGGGCGACGAGGTCGCCGTCCTGCACGTCCCGAAGGCAAACGTACCGCTCGGCGACGGCGTCAAAGAGCCGAGCGTCTATCCGGAGGTCGAGGCGATGCTCGGAAAGCCGCTGACGCAGTACGCCCTTGCCTGATCGCGATCGGATCGCCGCGCGCCTGCAAACGCTGTGGGAGATCGCGCACGGCCCGGCCGGTGGCGCCAACCGCCCGGCGTTCTCGGCCGCCGAGGCGCAGGCGATGCTGCTGGTCGCGGGCTGGGCACGCGAGGCGGGGCTCGAGCCCGGGATCGACGAGTTCGGCAACCTATGGGCGCTGCCGGCGGGCTCCGGCCCAGTCGTGACGTCCGGCTCGCACGTCGACACGGTCCCCGACGGCGGTCGCTACGACGGGGCGCTCGGCACGGTCCTGGGACTCGAGCTCGTTCACGACCTCGGCCCGGGCGCCGGGCTGCTCGTCTGCGCTGCAGAGGAGGCGCCCCGGTTCGGCGCCGGCACGGTCGGTTCCCGGTTG
>JBKQJQ010000613.1:0-6298 GCA_052147875.1 Solirubrobacteraceae bacterium
GCGTTCGGCCTGCAGTCCGCGATCGACTGGACCTGGTACTTCCCCGGTGTCGCCGTCCCGGCCCTGCTGTGCGCCGGATGGCTCGCGGGTCGCGGGCCGCTGGCGAGCCCGAACGGCCGCGCGGAAAGTCGCGGCTCGATCTTCACACGGCCCGCCATGGGCGCCGCCATCACCGCCGTGGCGGCGATCTCGCTGTTGCTGGCGTGGCTCATCTGGCAGCCGCTGCGGTCGGCCGACGCCGTCAGCTCGGCCTACGCCGCCGCCGGCGCGGACCACCTCACGGCAGCGTTCGACGACGGCCGGGCGGCTGGCGGCGACGATCCGCTCGCGCTGCAACCGAAGTTCCTGCTGTCGGCCCTGTACGCGGGCGCTGGGGATCTCGGCCAGGCCCGAGCCGAGCTCGAGAGCGCCGTCAACCTGCAGCCCGACAACCCCGCCAGCTGGTTCCAGCTCGGCAACTTCGATCTCATGCACCACCAGCCTCGCCTGGCGCTCGCGTCTCTGCGCCGGGCAGCGACGCTCGATCCGACTGACGCGGCGACTGCGCAGGCGCTCAGCCAGGCGAGCGCCGCAGCAGCGCGGAGCTAGCGGGTCCCTCGCGCGAGCAGCAGCCGCCGCAGCAGCGGCGCACCACCCGCCGCCCTCACGCCGATCCCGGCAAAGCCAAAGTCGGCCAGCAGCCGCTGCAGCGACCGGCGCGAGTAGAGGTGAAGGTGGTCGCCCAACGGCTCGCTGTAGCGCTCGATCCCCCCAACCGCGAGCCGCAGCCGCGAGTGGTCCGGCGTCGTCAGGAGCAGGCGTCCCGCCGGAGCCAGCACGCGCCGGACCTCCGACAGCCAGCGGGCCGTGTCGGCGACGTGCTCGATCACCTCGGTGCTCCAGACGAGATCGAACGCGCCGACGTCAAACGGCAGCTGACCGTTGAGCGGGACGAGCTCAAACGGGATCACCGGGCTTCGTCGGCGCGCGCGGCGCAGGGCGGCCTCGGCGACGTCCGCGCCGACGACGCTGGCGACCTGCGGCGCGAGCGCGGCGGTGAATGCCCCGTCGCCGCAGCCGAGATCGAGTACGCGATCGCCACGGCGAGCCTCACCGAGCACGAACCGCGAGCGCAGTTCGAAGTCGGGATGCTCGAGCTCGTCGGGGAGCCGTTCCCACAGCTCCTCGTAGTAATCCCTCACGCTGGCCAACCTACTAGGCACTAGATGGGCGTCTGTGAGAGCTGGACCCGTCGTGAGCCGCAGGCCCGAGCGCCGATCACGGGATCTCGAGCATCAGCGTCACCGGCCCATCGTTGACAAGCTCGACGCGCATGTATGCGCCGAACACCCCGCGCTTTGCCCGCAGCGCATCGCAGAACCGCTCGTACAGAGGCTCCGCCTGCTCGGGGCGGCCAGCCTCGACATAGCTCGGGCGGTTGCCACGGCGCGCATCGCCGTACAGCGTGAACTGGCTCACGCACAGCACCTCGCGATCGCCAAGCGGCTCGTTCATGCGGCCGTCGTCGTCGGCGAAAATCCGCAGCGCGCGGACCCTGGCCGCGAGGCGGTCGCAATCATCGATCGAGTCGTCTCGGTGGACTCCCAGGAGCACCAGCAGACCGGGACCGATCTCCGCGATCCGCGCGCCATCGACCTCGACCGCGGCGCGGCCGACGCGCTGGACGAGCGCCCTCATGCGTCCCGCAGCTCGGCGGCCGCCTGCTCCGGCGCGACGATGTTGACGTTCACGCCGGCGCCGAGCTCGAGTCCGGCGAGGTGCGTCAATCGCGGCAGGATGTCGATCCTCCAGCAGAACTCCTGCGCCCCGCTCGGAGCGGTCCGCACCCAGAGGTTGAGCGGCGGGCTTGCGCCGAGCCTCCGCGACAGCCGGCCAAGCGCGTCGTGCAGCAGCGCGGCGCCCGTCGGTCCGTCATCCTCGAACCGGGCGCGGGGCGTCCGCGGCGCCAGTATCAGCTGGTAGGGGACTCGGCCCGCATAGGCCGCCATCAGCACCGCCTCGTCGTCGATCGCGACGATCCGTTCACGCTCACGCACCTCCTGCTGGACGAGCTCGGCCAGCAGGTTGCCGCCCATCGTCCGCGTCGCGTAGGCCCCAAAGCGCTCGCGTTCGCGCGCGATCGCCGCCGGGACGAAGTCGAGCGCGTACAGCTGGGCGTGGGTGTGGGGGAGCGATGCGCCGCCCTCGCGGCGCTCGTTGACGATCAGGTGCACGCACGCGGAGTCCGAGTGGACGCGGATCCGCTCGCGCCACACGTCCATCGCGCAGGCCACCTGCCCGGGCGCGAGCTGACCCAGCGACACGACCGGGTCAGGCGCGTTGACGATCACCTCGTGAGAGCCGCTCGCCGCCCCTGACCAGAACAGCTCCGGGTTCGCGTGCGGCGCCGGTGCCTGCGAATCGGGCTCGAGCGCCGGGTAGAGGTTCGGGACCACGCGGACCTTCCAGCCGCCGCTGTTCGGCGCGCCGCCGTTGGGCCGCAGCGCGTACAGCTCCGGAGGCGTGCGGTCCTCGTGCCCGTCCGCGAACGGGTCCTGTTCTGGGTCGATCGCCGGCGCCGGGGTCGCGCTCAGCTGACCGCCGGGACGGCCGGCGCGCGCACCGGCGATCAGCGCGCGCTGCCCGGTCAGCGGGTCGATCCGGAGCTCGGGCATCAGGAGCGGACAGGCGTCTGACGCCTCGTGCTGGTCACTGGACGTACTTCTCCATCGCGACGTGCTCGATCCCCGCCTCCATGAAGATCCGGCCCCGCGGTTGATAGCCGGCCGCTTCGTAGAGCGCCCGCGCGTACGTCTGCGCGTGCAGCACCAGGCGGCGCGCACCGGCCGCCCGCGTCTCCTCGTCGGCGCGCTCCAGCAGCGCCGTCGCGATCCCGCGCCGGCGTTCGTCAGCGCGCACCGCCAGCCGGCTGAACTGGACTGTCGGGCCGACGAACAGCAGCCGGCAGGTCGCCAGCACGTCGGTGCCCGAGACCGCCACCAGGTGCATCGCCTCGTGGTCGCGGCCGTCGAGCTCCTCGCGCTCGGGCACGCCCTGCTCGACGCAGAACACCTGGTGCCGGAGCTCGATTGCGGCTCCCAGCTCGTCCTCGCCGCTCGCGCGACGCACCTCGTACGCGAGCGTCCCGGTCATCTGAGCACGTACCGCCGGATGTCGTTTTCGAGCGCGGCGGCGCTCTCGTATGGGCCGGCGTGGTCGAACACGTAATCGCCGTGTCCGTCGCGGGTGAAGAACAGCGTCTGCGGAAAGTAGGTCGACGCGCGGTAGGCCTGGGCGATGTCCGAATGCGGATCGGTATAGCTCGGGTAGCTGACCGGATAGCGGCGCAGGAAGGCAGCCGCCGAGCCGTTGCCGTCGTCGGTGTCCAGTCCGATGAACGCGACCTGGCGCCCGAACTTCACGGACGCCTGCTGGAAGGCGGGGAACTCGGTCTGGCACGGGCCGCACCACGAGGCCCACTTGTTGACGACCACCGGATAGCCGTGCAGCGAGGCGAGCCGCGCACGGAACGCCGACACGCCGCCCGGGAGCAATTTGTTCGCCTGCACGTGTAGCGACGTCAGCGCCGGCGGCGATCCTTTGAACGCGGCGGCCTGCACTGTCGGCGTCGGCGCATCGCTGCGCGGCTGGCTCGAGCCGCATCCGGCGAGCCCGGCCCCGGCGGCGAGCAGAACGATCGACCATGTACGCACACGCACAGCGGACAGGTTGCCACACCGCAATTTGGCCGCATCTGCTTAAATACTCGTTATCCTCTTGTCGGCAAGGCGAGGGGACGCTTCTGAGGTAATTCTCGCCGTGCTCGGCCACGAGGCCGTGAGTGTGTGAGCCGCTACGAAGTGGCGCCGCGGCTCGCTCATCCTGACGCAACCTGCCAATCACTGATGGGTGTGACCACCCCCATTCCGAGTCCTGACTCGATTGCGCGCGCAGAGCGACTGACGCGCGAACATTTCGTATACGAGGGCGAAACGCTCGAGGACGCGCTCGCGCCCGGCTCCGCTCGACGGCGCGCGCTCGATGCTGCGCTGTCCGAGCTCGACGCCAACAACTCACAGCCGTCGCTTGAGTGGCGGCGCCAGTTCTCGCTGCTGCTGGGGCTCGAGCGGCTGCTGTCCGAGGAGGAGCCGCATCTCGCCGACGGCACGGTGCTGTCCGCCCACCAGGTGGACGCGCTGTCGGGCACCCTGACGGCGCTGCTCGCCGAGGCCCAGCGCAGCGCCAACGGCAACGGCAACGGCAGCCCGAGCTCGAACGGACACTCCGAGTCGGCATTCCGCGACGGCGCGGCGCTCGCGTCGACGGAGCTGGCCGACGACGGTGACGATGGCGCCGACCTCGATCTCGACGAGCCCGAGGACGAATACGAGGAGCCGCAGGATTGGCAGTACGAGGAGGACGACGACGAGCGGTTCGACGAGCAGCCCGAGGACCCCAACGCCGCCCGCCGGTTCTGGTTTGAGCACGCGACCGGCGCCGGCAAGACGGTTGCCGCGCTCGGGTTCGTCGAGGCATCGCGAACCGGCGGCGTGCTGATCCTCACGCACCGGCGCAATCTGGTCGACCAGTTCAACGGCGAGCTGCGCGACCGCGGCTACCGCAACCGGATCAGCGCGCCGCTGCTCGACGGTCAGGATGCGAGCGTCGGACCGGTCACGGTCGAGACCTACCAGTGGTTCGTCCGCAACGTGGGCCGTATCTCGGACGCCTACACGATCGTGATCTGCGACGAGGCGCACACCGCGCTGGGCGAGAAGACCTCGGCCGCGATCCGCGGCTGGTCAGGACCGATCTTCGTCGGCATGACCGCCACCGGCGCGCTGATCGCACGGCACGTGACGGACCTGTTCCCAACCCAGACGAGCCGCTTCGACCTCGCCCAGGCAGCCCGGCGCGGGGTGATCGCGCCGCTTCGTTGCATTCGCATCCCGCCGGGTCCAGGGGTCCGCACGATCGCCAAGGTGCCTCTGCGCCGGGGCGAGGTGGACACCGAGTTCGACCAGGAGATGCTGGCTCAGCTGCTCGACCAGACGCCGTTCAACCTGGCGATCGCCGACCTCTACAAGACCCGTTTCAACGGCGTCCCGGGGGTCGTCTACGCCGCCGGCGTCAAGCACGCATACAACGTCGCCGAGGCCTTCCGCGAGATCGGGATCGAGGCCAAGGCGGTCTCGGGCGAGACCCCCAAGCGCGAGCTGGCGCGGATCCTGGCCGACTACGAGTCGGGCAAGGTCGACGTGCTCGTGAACGCGATGCTGCTCGCCGAGGGCTGGAACAGCCCCCGGGCGACGATCTGCATGCACCTGGCCCCAACCGCCTCCAAACGGGTCTACCAGCAGCGCGTCGGGCGCGTGACCCGCCGGCACCCGGGCAAGGAGGCGGGAATCGTCGTCGACTTCGTCCACCCGGCCACCAAGCACGACGACCCGGTTGTGACGCTCCATTCGCTGCTCGACCGCGACGTTTACCGCGGCGGCGCGATCGTCGTCGGTCCGGTGCGGCGCGGCCGCGGCCGGCGGGTGCGGGTCGAGCGTCGAGTGCTGCCGGTCACCCCGGACCCCGAGCGCCGGGCAGAGGTATTCGAGCGTGAGCTGTGGCGGATCGCGGTCGAGCACCTCGACTACGGCGAGCAGCATGTGTGGGCAGCGCTGGCGGGTGCTCGAGTCGTGCCCAACGGCTGGCGCCGCGCGAAGGCGATGCTGCACTTCGACCGCGGCGGCGAGCTCAAGCGCCGCTTCCTGCTGACGGCCGTGCAGCGCAACCGCAACGCCCAGCTGCGCTTGCGGGCGCTGCAGGAGATCGCCTCGAGTCGCGACCCGGAGGCATTTGACACCGCGATCGACGTGATGGGCGGCTGGCCCCGCGACGAGCGCCGCGAGGGCGTCAAGATCATGCTCCAGGCGCTCGCCGAACGCCGCATCGGACGCCGCGATCAGGCCAATGCCTGGATCTGGCGGATGGCCGAGTACACGCGCGAGGTGCACGAGGAATATGCGGTGCAGCGCTGGCCAGAGACCAAGCGGCTGCTGGGTCTGCTGGTCAACTCGAGCGGCTCCGCCCACGCTCGCAACGCGCGGCGGCTGGTCCACGCATCGCGCAAGGAGGATCGCCGACTGTCGGCGGCGCTGCTGGCGGCGGCGCTCGCCCACACGCCCGAGGCCGAGGAGGCGCTACGCGGGGCACGCACGCGGATGGCGCGCAAGCCCGCGGCGCTGGCGCGCGAGCTGCTGCGCAACTTCCCGAAGGGCCGCCGCAGTTCCAAGCGGCGCCGTCGCAAGACGGGTGCGGCGAACAGCGG
>JBKQJQ010000614.1:0-12581 GCA_052147875.1 Solirubrobacteraceae bacterium
GCCCGGGCGCGGACCATCTCCGCCAGCGCCCAGTAGGCGACCCCTTCGCCGTACGAGAGGCAGCGGCCCTGGTGCCAGCGCACCACTCGCACAACGCCGTCCATGTACTTGGAGAACTCCCACAGCAGGCGTGACTTGCCCGAGCCGGCCTCGCCGACCACCGTCACCAGGCGCGCCCTATTGCGCTCAGCGCTCGCCTCGAACGATTCCGTGAGCCGTGCGAGCTCCCTCTCGCGTCCCACGAACGGAGCCTCGAGTCCGGCCCTTCGCTGGGCGCCACGGGCGCCGGCCACGACTCGCAGTGCCGTCCACGCGCGCACGGGCTGCTCGCGGCCCTTGACCGCGTGCTCTCCCGCATCGTCGTAGGCGATCGCTGCCTCGCTCGCCCGCCGGGTGACGTCGTCGACCAGCACCGTCCCCGGCTCGGCGATCGACTGCAGCCGCGACGCGGTGTTGACCGTATCGCCCAGCACCATCCCCTCACCTTCGGCGCCCAGCTCGACAGCTGCGTTGCCGGTCAGCACCCCGGCGCGGATCCGCAGCTCGGGCATCCCGACCTCATCGCCGAGGAGCGCTACCGCGCTCGTCAGCGCCAGCGCCGCGCGGACCGCGCGCTCGGCGTCGTCTTCGCGTGCGACCGGCGTTCCCCAGACCGCCATCACCGCATCGCCGATGAACTTCTCCACCGTGCCGCCATAGCGACTGATCAGCGCCCGGCAGCGGTCGAAGTACTGCGACAGCAGGTCACGGACCTCCTCCGGGTCGCGGTGCTCCGACAGCGTGGTGAAGCCGACAAGATCCGCGAACAGCACTGACACCAGGCGCCGCTCCGACACGGCGGTGACCGGTGCTGTCGCAGTGGGCCCGTTGACCGCACCGGGCGGCTGGGCGTCGAGCGCCACGCCGCATTCGCCGCAGAAGCGATCGCCGGGCTCATTGGCGGCGCCGCACGCAGCGCAGCTGAGCGACAGCGCCGCCCCGCACTGCGCGCAGAATCGCCTCCCGGGTCGGTTCTCCGTTCCGCACGCCGAGCAGGTAACCACGTCGCGCGGGATTCTATCCGGGCTCAAACCATAGACTGGCGCCGAATGGGGAGCGAGCGGATTGCCGGGTGGCTGGCTGAGTATCGCTCCGTGCTCGCAAAGCGCGACGTCAAGCTGCTGTTCAGCGGGCTGCTGATCTCGACCACCGGCAACTGGGCGTACAACGTCGGCCTGCTGGCGTTCATCTTCGATCGCACGCACTCGCTCGGCTGGGTCGGCGCGGCGGGCCTCGTGCGGTTCGTGCCGCAGCTGCTGCTCAGCATCTACGGCGGCGTGATCGCCGAGCGTTACGAGCGGATCAGGTTGATGGTCTCGTCAGACCTGCTGTGCGCGCTCTGGCAGGCGGGGCTCGCGGTCGTCGCCGCCGCCAACGGGCCGCCCGCGGTCGCGCTCGTGTTCACCGCGCTGACGTCCGCGTCGGGCGTCGTGTATCAGCCCTCGGTCGCAGCGACGATCCCGTCGCTGGTCGACGAGGACCACCTGACGGCGGCCAACGCGCTCAACAGCACGATCGACGAGCTGGTCGTGATCGCCGGCCCGGCGGTCGGGGCTGTGCTCCTGCTGGTCGGCTCGCCGTCGCTCGTGTTCGGAGTCAACGCGGCGAGCTTCGTGCTCTCGGCGGGAATCGTGTCGCGGATCAGGATGCGCAGCCACCCGGTCGACGTGACCGAGGGTGGCCGCGCCGGTCCGCTGGAGCAGATGAAGGTGGGCGTGCGGACGATCCTCAGTCTCACGGCCGCCCGGACACTGGTCGCCTACAGCGTGCTGGTGAGCTTCGTGTATGGGACCGACACGGTGCTGTTCGTAGGTGTCTCCGAGCACAAGCTAGGCACCGGCGCACAAGGATTCGGCTACCTGCTCGCCGGCCTCGGGGTGGGAGGGTTAATCGCGGCCGCCGGCGTCAACCGGCTCGCCGGCTCGCGACGGCTGGCGACCGTGATCCTCGCCGGCGCGCTCGGCTACTGCCTGCCGACGGCGCTGCTGATCGTGATCCATTCGCCGGTGCTCGCGTTCATCGTGCAGGTGTTCCGCGGCGGCTCGACGCTGGTCGTCGATGTGCTCGCGGTGACCGCCCTGCAGCGCGCCGTGCCGTCCGATCAGCTAGCGCGCGTGTTCGGCGTCTTCTTCGCGTTCTTCTTGAGCGCGATTGCACTCGGCACGGTCCTCGCGCCCGTGGCCGTCAGCGCCCTCGGGCTCGACGGCGGCCTGTGGTTCATGGCGCTGATGCCGAGCGTGCTGGCGATCGCCGGCTATCCGGCGCTGCTGGCGGTCGATCGCGCGACTGCCGAGCGCGCGCGCGAGCTCCAGCCGAAGGTCGCGCTGCTCTCGCAACTCGAGATCTTCGCGGTCGCCAGCCGGCCGATCCTCGAACGTCTTGCGGCCGCCGCCGCCGAGGTGCTGTTCGAGGCCGAGCAGACGATCATCCGCCAGGGGGAGGAGGCCGACTACCTGTACGTGCTCGTCGACGGCGAGGTCCAGATCAGTGTCCAAGGCGAGGCCGGCGGTCCCGAGCAGAAGATCAGGGTCCTGGCCGGTCCGACGTACGTCGGCGAGATCGGAGTGCTCGAGGGGATCCCGCGGACCGCGACCGTCACGACGCTGACCGCGTGCAACTGCTGGCGGATCGACGGCAACACGTTGCTCGATGCGCTGCTCGCCTCGCCGCCGTCGTCGGCGCTCGTGGAGACAGTGAGTGGCCGCCTGGCGGTCACCCACCCAGCGCGCAAGCTCAAGTTCGGGGCGCATCCGGAGCAGGCCACGCCGAGGTAGTTCGCCCCAAGCAGTTCGCCCCGCCCCGCCGCCGCCGGACCAGGCCCGAGTGCGATCTCTGGCGCATATCGCACGGGGATCGAATACGACTCCGCGGATCGGGCGCGATTCAAGCGTCGAGCAGGCGGAAGTCAGCGTTCTTCGAGCATCACCTGCAACGCCCCAAGCAGCGTCAGCGCCGCCTCGCGCTGACCGTCCGGCGCCGCAGCCAGCGCGCGCTCGACGCCGGCCAGAGCCCCGGTTCCCTCGCCGGCCGCCTCGGCGCCTCGCGCTGAGAGCACCAGCGCCAGCACGGTCGCCGCGTGATTGGCGATCCGCGCCAGCACGTTCATGTCGGCCAGCCCGACCTTCTCGCTGATCCCCTGATCGAGCACGCTCAGAACGCCGAGCGACCGCTCGCCGTGCAGCAGCGGGTAGACGGCCAGATCGGTCGGCACGTAGCCGGTCGACTCAGCGACGTCGCGCGCGAACCGCGGGTCCTCCTTGACGTCGGCGATCGCGAGCGGCTCCTCGGACGCCAGCGCCCAGCCGGCGACGCCGGTGTTGGCTGGGATCCGCGCGCCGACCAACGTCCCGGCGCCTTCACCCGCGACGGCCTCGAACACGAGCTCGCGCGCACCCGCGTCGTGGCTCATGATCGAGCACGCCCTGGCGGCGAACACCGACCGCGTCATCTCGACCAGCGCTTGCAGCAGGGCCTGACGATCGGCCTCGGTCGCCAGACCGTCGCCGCTCAACGGATCGTCTGCACTCATGTCCCGCTCCTGACGTTGTTGCTGGCAGCGCGTAGCGCCGTCTTGAGTTCAAACGGCGTCATGCTCGGGTGCTTTGACAGCACCAGCGCCGCGAGCCCGGCCATGTACGGGGTGGCGAACGAGTTGCCCGTCGCTCGGATCGTCCCGCCCTCGAGCCATGCGAGCTCGAGATCCACCCCGGGCGCGACGAACTCGACCGGCGGGTCCGGGTTGACGTAGAACTCGAACGGGTCGTTGCCGGCATGGCTGCCGACCGACAGGACGGACGAGAACCGCCACGGATAGGACTCGACGGGCATGTTGTGCGCGGATGCGACGAGCACGGTACCGCGGTAATAGGCCCGGTCGGCGAGATCGCGCAGCTCGGGCGCGAATTTGCTCTTGGTCGTCGACAGGCTCAGGTTGATCACCTCGAAGCGCTGGTCGATCGCCCAGCTGAGGCCGTGCAGGAGGATCGGTCCCGTGCCGGTCAGCTCGCCTCCGAGCACGCGCACCGAGTGGATCTCGCAATCGGGCGCCAGCTTGCGGACGATCGCGGCGCAGGCGGTTCCGTGGCCGAACAGGTCGCCCTCGGGGTCTTGAGCTACGGTCAGCTCGCCGTTCGCGTCCTGCGCAACGGCGACCGCGCCCTGCACCGGGCCGACCATCGGATGGCTTGCGTCGACGCCGCTGTCGACGATGCAGACCCTGACCCCGGCCCCGGACGCCCCGCCCCAGGCCCAGCCGCGTGGGTCTTCGAGCGGCCAGTCAGAACGCTGTGGCTCGGCGCGGACTTCGTCGCGGTCCAGTGACCAGGCCGGGAGCTCCTCGTCCTCGATGCTCTCGGCCATCGCGGAGATCATATTGTTGCTTGTGTGGGCTTGGTCACGTATGGAAGATTTCCGGTCCGTAGCTCGTCTTTGAGGCACATGCGCCGAAGGCGAGTGGCAAACAACTTAAAAGGAGCTCAGATGAGCGAGAAGGACGAGAAGCGCGAGCAGGAAGACCAGGACGTCGAGGGCCACGGCCATTTCCTGAACGAGGAAGAGACCAAGGAGGGCGACGACACGCCGGACGTCGAGGGGCACAAGCACAGCACGAGCCCGGTGCGCAAGCACTCCACGAAGCACAGCACGAGAAGGTTTTAGGACTCTGATGGATCGCCTGCGGAGGCGACGGCGCCCGTCCCGCCGTCGCTTTCGCCCAATCCGCCCGTGAGGACAGGCGCGCCCGGCATCGCGTGGGACTTGGGGCCGTTGATGCCCGGCGGGGCGGATGCCGCAGCGGTGGTGGGGCAGGGGGCGCTGTCCCTCGCCGCCGCTTTCTCTGAGGCTCACCGGTCGCAGATCAGCGTTTACGACGCCGCTCACCTGAGGGCCGCGCTCGATGAGCTCGAACGCGTCAACGTGGCGATGACCGCGGCCTTGGAGTACGCGGTCCTTCGCTTCGAGGCCGACACTTATCCGCCCGAGCACGGCGCGGTTTTGAGCGAGCTCGAGGAGGTCAGCGCGGAGGTCGAGACGCTGACGACCTTCTTCGACCTCGAGTGGATCGCGCTCGACGACGTCCGCGCGGCGCAGCTGCTCGATGCGCCAGAGCTGCAGCACTACGAGCACCTGCTACGACAGCTACGGCGGACCAAGCCGCACCGCTTGACGGAGCCCGAGGAGTGGATCCTGACCGAGAAGGCGGTCAGCGGCGTCGACGCCTGGGGCCGGCTGCTCGACGAGCAGCTGTCGGGGATCGCGGTCGAGCTCGACGGCGACGAGCTCGGCCTCGAGCAGGCGCTCGCGCGGCTTTCGAGCAGCGATCGCGACCAGCGCCGGCGCGCCGCGGAGGCCGTCACCTCGGGGCTGAACAGCGCCATCCGTACGCGCGCTCAGATCCTCAACGTGCTGCTCGCCGACCACGCGCTCGACGACCGCCTGCGCCACTACCCGCACTGGCTCGCTGAGCTCAACATGGACAACGAAGTCTCCGACGAGTCGGTGCAGGCGCTCGTGCAGGCGGTCGTCTCGCGTTACGACATTCCGCAGCGCTGGGCGCGGATCAAGGCGCGGGCGCTCGGCCTCGAGCGGCTGCGCGACTACGACCGTCTGGCACCGGTGGGCCGCGCGCCGGATGAGTTTGAGTGGGGCGAGGCGGAGGAGCTGGTGATCGGCGTCTACTCGGACTTTTCGCCTCAGCTCGGCCGCGCGGCGAAGAGATTCTTCGACGAGCGCTGGATCGACGCGGAGACCCGCCCCGGCAAGGTTCCCGGCGCATATTGCGCGACGACCGTCCCGGCGGTCAACCCGTACGTGCTGCTCAACTTCGCGGGGCGACTCGACGACGTGTTGACGCTCGCGCACGAGCTCGGCCACGGGTTGCACTTCCTGCTCGCCGCGCCGCGCGGCCTGCTGCAGATGCAACCCCCGGTGACGGTCGCCGAGACGGCCTCCGTGTTCGGCGAGACGCTCACGTTCGCGCACCTGGTGGCGCGCGCCGACGACCCGGCGGCCCGCCTCGGGCTGCTCGCCCACCAGCTCGACGAATCGGTCGCGACCGTCTTCAGGCAGATTGCGATCCACCGCTTCGAGGACGCAATCCACCGCGAGCGCCGCGAGCAGGGAGAGCTGTCGGTCGACCGGATCGGCGAACACTGGGTTGGCGCCAGCCAAGAGCTGTACGGCGACGCGATGGAGCTGACCGACGGTTATCGCTCGTGGTGGTCGTACGTGACCCACGTGTTCTCGACGCCCGGCTACGTCTATGGCTACGCCTATGGCCAGCTGCTGGCGCTTTCGATCTACGCGCAGTACCTGCGCGAGGGCGACGAGTTCGTGCCGCGCTATCTCGAGTTGCTGAAGGCCGGCGGCGCGCGATCGCCGGAGAAGCTGGCGCAGATCGTCGGAGTCGATCTGACCGCCCGCGACTTCTGGGACAACGGGCTCGGCCTGATCGACCGCCAATTGGTCGAGGCCGAGGAGGCCGCGCAGGTGGCGCTTAACATCGCCCTGTGACCGACGCCACGGCCGGACTCGCCGCGATCGCCCAGCAGCTCGCCTCGGCTTCGCCGGCCGAGGGCGCGGGCGTCGTTGCGGCCGGCGTCGCGGGCCTCGCGGCGGGCCTCTGTGAGTCGCTCGCACGCGGCTCGCTGCAGTCGTGGGATGACTCCCGCGGCGTCGCGGTCCAGGCGGCGACGCTGCGCGCGCGGGCGATCGAGGCCGGTGCCGGCAACGCGCGCGCGTACGCGGCAGCGCGCGAAGCACTGCGCGAGCTCGCTCAGCCGCGGGGGACTGGCCGCGACGCGAACCTGCGCGCTGCGCTGATCGCCGCCGCCGACACGCTGCTTGTGATCGCCGACACGGCGGCCGATTGCACGGCTCTCGCGGCCGAGATCGCGGGCCGGTGTGAGCCGGCAGAGCGCCCCGATGCGGCTGCCGCGGCCGAGTTGGCGGCCGCCGCGACGCACGCCGCGGCGGCGCTGATCGAGATCAACCTCGCGCTGATGCCCGGCGACGAGCGCCGTCAGCGGGCGGCAGCGATCGTCGCGGCGGCCGACTCGGAGCGCGAGCGCGCCCGCCGGCAGGCGAACCCCGACTAAACGAACCGGAGGCGCAGCGCCTCGACGAGCTGCTCGGAGGGCTCGAGACCGGCCTGGACGATCGCCTCGTGAGGATCGCGCTGGAACCACTCACGGAACTCGGGGCTGCCGACCGCTTGCTCGATCCGGTCCAGATCACCGAGCGTCGATCCAAGCAGCGCCGCCGCCTCGATCCAGGCCTGTGGTGGCCCGGCCGTCAGCTTCAGCGCCGCGACCAACTCGGCTTCCGTGTGCAGCACGTCTGACATGTAATGGAAAGACGCGCCATGGGGCTCGGATCTTCCCCGTTGTCAGGCATCGCGCTCGTACTCGGTCCGAAGCGCCGCGAGCGCGCGGGAGATCCGGCTTGCGATCGTCCCCGGTGGAATCCCGAGCTCGGCGCCGATCGTCTGATAGCTCTCGTCGCGCGCGAAGAAGCGGTCGAGGATCTCCCGCTGATGTGCCGGCAGCCGGTCCAGCGCGGCCCTGACTTCGAGCGCCTTGTCGACGGCGCGCAGCGGCTCAACGAACGCGTGCTCGTCGAGCGTCTCGCCGCTCACGATCTCGCGGCTCGAGCGTCGCAGCGTGTCGAGCGCGACGTTGCGGGTCACCTGAGCGATCCAGCCGCGCAACGCCTGATCTTCACGGATGCTCGACAGCCGCATGTAGAGCCGCGTGAACACCTCCTGGAAGGCATCCTCGGCGTCATGTACCTCGAGCCTGAACGCGCCGCGTAGGATCCCGTGCACGAGCGAAGCATGACGCTCGATCAGCGCCCGCCACGCGCCCTGATCGCCGGCGCGGCAGCGGGCCACGAGCTCTGCGTCAGATGTAGACGGGACTTCAGGTGATCTTGTGCCCTCTGTGGACAACCCTCCCCCGCGACGCTGGGACACGGTCCCCTTGGCGCAAAACCCTACTCGCCGCGCGGCTCAGACGCCGCTCGGGGTCAGTCGTTCTCGACCGGCACCAACCGTTCGACCATCTGCTCCAGGCGCTCGAGCGGCTCGACGATGTCCTCGCGGTCCGCCTTGCGGTCGACCGCCAGCCTGACGGCCGCGATCTCACGCGCGAGGTACTCGGTCTCGGCCAACGAGCGCGCGTTCATCTCCCGGTCGCGCTCGACCTCGTCCTTGTCGCGGTCGGCCTGGCGGTTCTGCGCCAGCAGGATCAGCGGCGCCGCGTACGCAGCCTGGGTCGAGAACATGAGGTTCAGCAGGATGAACGGGTACGGGTCCCAGTGTTGCGAGATCCCAATCACGTTCAGCGTGATCCACAGGATCACCACCAGCGTCTGCGCGACCAGGTAGCGCCCGGTGCCGAGGAAGCGCGCCAGCCGCTCGGCGAAGCGGCCGAACGCGTCCGGGTCGTAGGTGCGACCGCCCGGAGTACCGCGTGGAGTGCTGAGATCGTCGCCGCGCGCCATCAGCTACTCGCGAGGCTGATTCGCCAATTCGCAGGAAGCACGCGATCGAGCACGTCGTCGATCGTGACCGCTCCGACCAGCCTGCCGGCGTCGTCGACCACCGCCAGCGAGACCACATCGTAGGCCGCCAGCTGTCCCGCGACCTCGCGGTCGGAAATACCGACGTCGACCGGCTCGACGTCCTCGTCCAGGCACCGGCCGACCGGCTTGCTGGGCGCCTCGCGCAGCAGCCGCTGGATGCCGACGTTGCCGAGGTAACGGCCGGTCGGGGTCTCGAGCGGCGGCCGCGCGACGAACACCGCCGCGGCGAGCGGCACCGGAAGCCCCGGATCACGGACGCGGGCCAGCGCTTCGGCGACCGTCGCGTTCGGCCCGAGGATCACCGGCTCAGGCGTCATCAGGCCACCGGCGGTGTCTGGCTGGTAGGTCAGCAGCCGCCGGACCGGCTCCGCCTCATCGGGGTCCATCGCGTGCAGCAGCTCTGCCTGCCGGCTGGCGGAAAACTCTCCCAGCAGGTCCGCGGCGTCGTCCGCCTCCATCTCATCCAGCACGCGCGCGAGACGGCTCTGGTCGAGCCCCTCCACCAGCTTGACCTGCTCGTCCTCCGACAGCTCCTCGAGCAGGTCCGCGAAGCGATCGTCCTCAAGCTCGCCGGCCAGCACCCGCCGGCGGCTGAGCGGCAGCCGCCGGATCGCGTCGGCCATCTCGGCCGGATGCAGCCCACCAAGCTCGGCCGCCTGACGGTCGAGCGTGCGGTCCGAGGCGAACAGCTCACCGGCCTCGCTCCAGTCGATCACGTCGGGAGCGCGGCGCAGCCCCGGGACCCGCCGTCCGGCGAGCGCGACCGTCGCGACCTCCCAGCCAGGCCGATCCGGGCTCGGGAGCAGCCCGATGTCCACCACGCGCCCGCCCTTCAATCGCGTCCCGATCAGCTGTCCCGCCAGCAGCCGCTCGCCGTCGCGCAGCTCGAACTGGCGCAGGTTGACCGACCCGCGGCGCAACCGCGCCCCATCGGTCCCGATCTCGCCAATCCGCCCGATGCCGACGAACACGCGCCGCCGCTGCACCGCCACCACGACGCCGTGCACACGGGGTGGCTTGGAGCCGAGGTCGACGACCCCGTCCACGATCCGTCCAACATCCGCTCCGTCGGCGCCGAGCAGCGGTAGCCGCGTCAGCCTGGAGACGTAGACGATCCGACGCTCCATATCGTGGATCGTACCCGTGTAGGCCTGTTCAGATCGACCAGTAGAGGTCGGCGCCGGCTGGCATTGGCTTGGCGGCCTTGGCGAGCGCGGCCCGGACCACTGCCTCGGGCTGCTGCATCACCATCACGATCTCGGCGGTCGCGAGCGGAACTGTCGCCCACGCCAGCAGCTGCTCGACGCGCTCCGGTCGCGGTCGGCGCTCCAGCTCGGGGGCGATGCTGGCGATCGCCGCCTCGTAGGCCTCGACCGGGTGAAAGCCGGGCAGGCTCGCCGCGGCGGCCCCGTCGGAGCGCCGCAGCTCGTAGCTGGGGGCGGTGTAGCGACGCTGCTGCGGAGGTCCAGCCAGCTTGTGATCGAGCGCCCGTGCAGCGGCCGACGGCGAGCGGGCGACTTCAATATCGCGCTTGAGCTCTGCATGCGTCTCAGGCTGCTCCATCCAGCGCTCGAGCCCGGCGGCCTGCAGTCGGGCGTCGCCCGCGGCGGCGGCGATTAGTGCCGGGTCGTCGAGCAGGCCGCCGGTCATCGCCCGGACGCGCAGCGCTCGCAGCAGCCGCGGCGCGGTGTCGGGCGCGTTCAGTCGGGCGGCGACGACTGCGCGGCAGGCCGGTTCGGACGAGAACGTACGTGGATAGGGTGCCGGATCGATCGGCATCCCGAACCGCCGCTGCAGTCCTGGCGCCCCTTCGGCGAGCTTCTCGGGCTCGCCGGGCTCGAGCGTCAAAACGATCATCCGCAGGCTCCACAGCAGCCCATCGCCGTAGTGCCAGCGCAGGCGAATCCGCGCCGGCTCGCCGGAGAACGCGAACGGGCACGCCGGGTCCGTGAACAGTGTGACCTCGACCGCCATCGCGCCCCGAACCTAGACGATCGCCCGCTAGGGTGCGGCCCAAACGTGAACATCATCTACACGCACACCGACGAGGCTCCCGCGCTCGCCACGAAGTCGCTGCTGCCGATCGTGCAGGCGTTCGCCGCGGTCGCCGGGGTCGAGATCGAGCTTCGCGACATCTCGCTCGCGAGCCGGATCCTCGCCCAGTTCGCCGACCTGCTGCCCGAGGATCAACGGCTGCCCGACGCGCTCGCCGAGCTGGGCGAGCTGGCCGCGACGCCCGACGCGAACATCATCAAGCTGCCGAACATCAGCGCCTCCGTGCCGCAGCTCAAGGCGGCGATCGCCGAGCTCCAGTCCGACGGCTACGAGCTTCCCGGCTACCCCGACGAGCCCGCCGACGCCGAGCAGCGCGAGGTCCGCGCCCGCTACGACCGGGTCAAGGGCAGCGCCGTCAACCCGGTCCTTCGCGAGGGCAACTCCGACCGCCGCGCCCCCGCATCGGTCAAGGAGTACGCCCGTCGCCACCCGCACTCGATGGGCGCCTGGTCAAGCGAATCGCGCTCGCACGTGGCGACGATGAGCGACGGCGACTTCCGCTCGACCGAGCGGTCGACCACGCTCGTGCGCGACGACACGCTTCGGATCGAGCATGTTGCAGGTGATGGCGCCGTGGCAGTGCTAAAGGAGACGATTGCGGTCCAGGCCGGCGAGGTGATTGATGCCGCCGTCATGCACCGGGCGGCGCTGCAGGAGTTCCTCGTCGACCAGGTCGCGGACGCAAAGCGCGAGGGGGTGATGTTCTCAGTCCATCTGAAGGCGACGATGATGAAGGTCTCTGACCCGATCATCTTCGGGCACGCCGTGCGCGCGTTCTTTCCGCACGTGTTCGCCGACAACGCGCAGGCGCTGAAGACCGCGGGCGTCAACGCCAACGATGGGCTCGCGGCGCTACTCGCCGCGATCGAGGAGCTGCCGGCCGACGACCGGGTCGGGATCCGCGACGCGATCGATGCCGCGTACGCCGACGGCCCGGCGCTGGCGATGGTCGATTCCGACCGCGGGATCACGAACCTGCATGTCCCGAGCGACGTGATCGTCGACGCCTCGATGCCGGCCGCGATCCGAGCCTCGGGCCAGATGTGGAATGCCGACGGTCGCCAGCAGGACACGAAATTCGTGATCCCAGATCACTCCTACGCGTCGCTGTACGCCGAGACCGTCGACGATTGCCGCGAACACGGCGCGTTTGACCCCGCGACGATGGGCAGCACGCCGAACGTGGGGTTGATGGCACAGAAGGCCGAGGAATACGGCTCGCACGACAAGACGTTCGAGATCGCCGCCGACGGGGCCGTGCGGGTCGTCGATCGGGCCGGCACGACGCTGCTCGAGCACGAGGTCCAGGCGGGCGACATCTGGCGCATGTGCCAGACCAAGGACGCGGCGATCCAGGACTGGATCAGACTCGCTGTCTCCCGCGCGCGGGCGAGTCACACCCCGGCCGTGTTCTGGCTCGACGACACCCGTCCTCACGACACCGAGCTGCTGCGCAAGGTGCGCCCGGCGCTTGAACAGCTCGACACCAGCGGACTCCAGATCGAGATCCTCGACGTCGCCGCGGCGACCCGGTTCACGCTCGCCCGCGCCCGCGCCGGCGAGGACACCATCTCCGTCACCGGCAACGTGCTGCGCGACTATCTGACCGATCTGTTTCCGATCCTCGAGCTCGGGACCAGCGCCAAGATGCTGTCGATCGTGCCGCTGATGAACGGTGGTGGCCTGTTCGAGACCGGCGCCGGCGGATCGGCCCCCAAGCACGTGCAGCAGTTCAACCGCGAGAATCACCTGCGCTGGGACTCGCTGGGCGAATTTTTGGCGCTCGCGGTGTCGCTCGAGCTGCTGGCGGACAGGGAGAACAACCCGCGCGCGAAGGTGCTCGCGACCGCGCTTGACCGCGCTACCGGCTCAGTGCTCGAGCAGGGTCGCTCCCCGTCGCGCAAGAC
>JBKQJQ010000615.1:0-6622 GCA_052147875.1 Solirubrobacteraceae bacterium
ACGAACCCGGCGGCGCTCGGCGGCGGCTCGGGGAGGCTCGATCCGATCTTCCCGTCGAGGCCGTTCGCAGGCGGCACGCTGCTAGCGGATGCGCTGGCGCTGATGAACCTCACGATCCCCACGCCCCAGACGGTCTGGGCCAGCGAACCGGGCTCGTACAGCGCGGCGTGCGCGACGATCGATGGCGCCAGCGTCCTAGAGCTGAAGCCGCTTGGCGGAGCCCAGACCCCGACCTCGAGCCCCAGCCCCATCTGGGGTCTTCACCTGCTCGACGTGAACCTGGCGCTCGGCAACCTGGTCGCGATCGTCAAGGCCCAGGCCACGGCGTTCGGCAGACGCACATAGACAGCGGCGCGCGACAGCGGTACAGTTACGTACCGTGAGCGTGCTGGACAAACCTGGAGCGATCCCAGCCGCCGAACTCACGCCCGGCATCGGAAGCGCGCGGCCGTCGCCGGCGGACCCGGTCGACCCCGGCGAGCCGATCCGGATGCCACCGGCGCGACGGATGCCGCCCTCGTTGCAGACGATCCGCTTCAGCGCTCGTCCACGCGGCGCGAGTCTTCGCCCGATGCATCGTTACGGCGACGTCTGGCAGCTGCACCTGCTGTCGCGATCCGAGCCGTTCGTCGTCACCTGCCATCCGGACCACTTCCGCTCGCTGATGAAGGCCGACCCCGGAGACGCCCCGTCGCTGACCGGCGAATCGCCGCTGCGCCCGATCCTCGGCCCGAACTCGATCCTGACGTCGGTCGGCGACCGCCACCTGCGCCAGCGCAAGCTGCTGCTGGCGCCGTTTCACGGCGAGGCGGTGCAGCGCTACGTCGACATGATCTCTGGCGTGGCTGAGCGCGAAATCGACAGCTGGCCGCTGCACGAACAGTTCGCGCTCTCGCCGCGCATGCAGGCCGTGACGCTCGAGGTGATCATGAGCGGCGTGTTCGGGATCGAGGGCCGTCCCGCGCCTGGGAGCCCCGAGGCCCGGATGCGAGACACGATCAGGCGTCTGCTTCGGGCAACGACGCGGCCGCTGTTTGCAATCGTCGAGTTGCGCAACGCGTCGCGCTCCGAGCCGACCGGCGTGCTGCGCCGGATGCTGGACGTGATCGACCACCAGCTGTACGCGACGATCGCCCAGCGACGAGCGGAGGCGGCCGGCGATCGGACGGACATCCTCTCGCTGCTGCTGCAGGCACGTGACGAGCACGGCGAGCCACTGACCGATCACGAGCTGCGCGACGAGCTGCTGTCGCTGGTGCTGGCAGGACACGAGACGACGGCTCACTCGCTGAGCTGGATCTTCGAGCGCCTGCTGAGGACGCCGTCCTCCTACGACCGCCTGCGAGAGCTGGTCCGGGCAGGCGGCGAGGAAGGCGATGCCTACGTCGAGGCAACGATCCACGAGGGGATGCGCAACCGGCCGGTGATCCCGATCATCGCGCGGATGGTCAAGCGTCCGTGGCGCCTCGGTGAGTATGTGGTGCCGGCCGGGACACCGGTCGCCGTCAGCATCGTCGCCCTGCATCACCGCGAGGACCTGTACCCCGAGCCCCTGCGGTTCTGGCCCGAGCGGTTCCTCGGCCACAAGCCCGGCACCTACACCTGGATCCCGTTCGGGGGCGGCATCCGGCGCTGTCTCGGAGCCTCGCTGGCGATGGCCGAACAGCGCGTCGTGCTGAGCGCGATCGCGCGCCGGACCGACATGCGCGCCCCGGACCCAAGCCCCGAGCGGGCGCGCCAGCGCAACGTGACGACCATTCCGAGCCGTGGCGGACGCGTGATCGTCGAGCGTCGCTCTGCGGCTTGAGCGGGTACCGTGCCCCTCATGTCGCGCCAGCGATCGACGATCGCGGAGATCACTCCGGCCGCGGAGCCCGTCGGGCATCGCGAGCGCCTGATTGCCGCGATGGCCAGCTCGATCCAGGACAAGGGTTACCGCGACACCACCGTCGCCGACGTTGTCCGGATAGCGCGCACGTCGCGACGAAACTTCTACGAGCACTTCGTCGACCGCGACGCCTGCTTTCTTGCCCTATTCGATGCGACCAACGACGCGATGATGGAGCAGATCGCGGCCGCCGTGCACCCGGACCGCCCGCTCGACGAACAGGTCGATTCCGCGGTCGACGCGTATATCGACAACGTCAGCCGCCAGCCGGCGCTATACGCGAGCTTCGTGCGCGAGATGCCCGGCCTCGGCCGCGCAGGCGCTGAGCGCGGTCTGGCGACGCTCGAGCGCTTCGCGGAGCTGCTCGTATCGCTGGTCGAGTCCAGCCGCGCGGTCCAGCCGCAGATGGCAACCCGGCCGTTGACGATGGACACCGCGATCATCATCGTCGGCGGGCTCCGCGAGCTGGCCGTGATCTCGCTGCAGCGTGGGCGCGACGTGCGCGAGCTGCGCGCGAGCGCCGGGGCGACGATCAAGGCGATCCTGGTCGGCGCGCTGCTGTAGCGCTCACGGGACGCTCCACTGCGCGGTCGTGCCGGGGAACACCGTGTTGCCGTACCGGACGACGGCCACCTTCTGGCCGCTGCCCACCTGGAAGGTCACGCAGCCGGTCTTCGAGGCGCCGACCGACAGCGAGACCTGGCCGTTGTCAAAGTTGCCGCAACCGGTGATCGGGTTGTAGTCGGCGACCAGCGCCTTGCCGCCCGCGACTGTGACCGTCGTCTCGTTGTTGGCGTTGTTCTGATAGTTCGCGGTCCCGACGTTCTTGATCCGCAGTTTGACCCCGACGAACGACTTGCCGGCGTCGGGCTGGCTGTACTTGTTGGCGCCGGTCGCTGGCTGGATCAGTTGCTCGACCGTCACGTCGAGCTTGGTTCCGCTGCTGTCTGAGACCGCAAGCGTCGATCCCACGGCCCCGGATGGGTTCGCCTGGTGCTTGGTCGCGGTCGACGGGGCTTCCCCGCAGCCGGCCAAGATCAGCGTGCCGGCGATCAGCACCAACGCCAGGCGCATCTCAGTGAACCTCCTCGGTGCCGACCGGTTCGGCGACCGCCGGCTGCTGGTCCGACGATTGCTCGGGCGGCTCCGGCGCTCGATCGGCCCGCGGCGGTCTGCCGCCGTCCACACTCGGGGGCGAGGTCCGCTTCTTGGCCGCGCCCTCACCCTCGACGTCGATGTGCGGGAGCACCCGCGCGAGCCAATGTGGCATCCACCATGTCGCGCGACCGAACAGCACCAGCAGCGCCGGGGCGAGCACCAGCATCATCGAGCCGGCCAGCAGGACCGCGACCGACAGCCCGACTCCGAACTGCTTGATAGTCGGATCCGCGTTCAGAATGAAGCTGGCGAACACGGCGATCATGATCGTCGCCGCGGCCGCGATCACTTTCGCGGACGCGCCCAGCCCGGAGCGGACTGCGCTCCTCGGTTCCTCGCCCTCGGCGTGGTGTTGCGCGATCTGGCTGACGAGGAAGACCTCGTAGTCCATCGACAGTCCGAACAACGCCGCGAACATCATCAGCGGGACGTAGCTCGCGATCGGAACGGTTCCGTACGGGCTCGGCAAGCCGACGACGCCCAGCCCCCATCCGTATTGGAAGGTCGCCGTCAGCACTCCGAACGCGGCCCCGACGCACAGCAGGTTCGTGATCGCTGCCTGGAGCGGGATCAGCAGCGAGCGGAACGCGATCATCAGCAGCAGGAAGCTCAATACGAGAACCACCCCGATGACCTCCGCCAGCTTCGAGTTGATCTTGCTCGCAAGGTCGACGTTGCCGGCGGTGACGCCGCCGACGTACGCGGTCAGTCCGCTGCCGCGGATCACCGGCGGGATCACGTAGCCGCGCAGCTGCCCGACGAGGGCCGCGGTCGCGGCTGCGGCGGGGCGGGTCGTGGCGATCACCGTGAAGATCGCCGCGTTCCCCTGCGTGTTGATCGTCGGGGGTGACACCCTCTGCACGTTGGACGGCGTCAGGAGCGCGCGCTCGAGCTTGACCAGGCGCGGGTCGGTTCCGCGGTCGTCGCCGCCTGCGTAGGTGAGCTCGTCGGTCAGCTGCTGCTTGAGCGCGAGCGCCTGCTTTTGCTCGTTCTCGGCCTGCTGCTGCTGTTGCTTGAGGTTGTCGGCCTGTGCCTGCAGCGCGTTCGCCTGACGCTGCAGAGACGCCGCCTGCGCCTGCAGCGCGTTCGCCTGCTGCTGCAGTGCGGCCGCCTGGGCCTGCAGTCCAAGTGCCTGCTGCTGCAGCGATGCAGCCTGGGCCGCCAGCGGGATCGCCTGGCGCAGCAGCGCGGCGGCCTGGCTGCCGAGCTGCACGGCCTTCGCCGCGAGCTGCTGGGCCTGCGCCTTGAGCCCCGGCAGTGCCGACTCGTTGGTCGCGAGCTCAGACCGCGTCGACGCCTCGCGTTCGCGCGCAGCGCCAAGCAGAGCGTTCAGTCCGCGGCACTGGGTCGAACTCGGATCAGCCGCGCAGTCGCGCGACGCAAGCTCTGCTTCGAGGCGCCGCTCTGCCACCATGATCGCGCCGAGCCTGGCCGTCAACCTGGCTCGCTCGGCCAGGTTCGACTTGATCTCGCCGGCCAGCGTCGCGCGCTGCTGCTGGATCGCCGCGCGCTGCCTGCTGGAGCACGGCGGGTTGTGCGCGCAGCGCCGCCGCCTGCGACTGCAACTGGCTGGCCTGGTACTCGAGCTGCTGCTTCTGCGACAGCAGCTGTGCCTGCTGGGTGAGCAGGTTTGCCTTCTGCGCCTCGAGCTGCTGCTGCTGTTTCTCGAGCGATGCCTGCTGCGCCTTGAGCGCGTTCGACTGATTAGTCAGCAGCTTCTGCTTGTTCTTCAGGTCGGACTGCAGCGCGTGGGCCTGATTGTTTGTGGCCTCGTACTCCTGGCTCGGTTTGGCGACCGGCGAGAGCTTGACGGCAACCACCAGCGGCCCGTTGTAGCCGGGCCCGAAGCCGTTCGACATCAGGTCGAATGCCTGGCGCTCGGTCGTGTCCTTCGGGGTGACGCCGATGTCCTCCTGGCCGAGGTTGAGCGAGAACAGGGGGACACGAGCGGAATCAGGATCGCCACGGCGACCAGCGAGGCGGTCCATGGATGGCTCGTGACGAGCCCCGCCCACCGCTGCCAGACGGTCGGGCCAGCCGCCTGCTTGGTCTTGGTCCGCCCGAGTCCCGGCAGCTTGGCTCCGAACACGTGCTTGCCGAGCAGCGACAGGACCGCGGGCAGCAGCGTGAGCGCCGCACAGACCGCGGTCACGACCGCCACCGCGGTCGCGTAGCCGAGCGCGGACACCAGCGGAATGCCGGCGACCGACAGCGACAGCAGCGCGATGACGACCGTCGAACCCGCGAACACGATCGCGCCACCGGCTGTCGAGACCGCTCGCGCGATCGCGTCGCGGCGGTCCAGCCCACCATCGTGGAGGTCGCGGTACTTGGTGATCAAGAACAGCGAGTAGTCGATTCCGACGCCGAGCCCGATCATCGTCGCGAGCGTCGGCCCGACGGTCGGGATCGTGGTCACACGACTGAGCAATCCGATCGTTCCAAGCGCGGTCATCAGGCCGATCAGCGCGGTCAGAATCGGCAGACCCATCGCGATCAGGCTCCCGAACGTGATCGCGAGGATCACCATCGCCGTTGCCAGACCCACGACCTCGCTGCTCTCGGTCGGCGCCGGCGAAAGCGCGCTGCCCATCGTGCCTCCAACGGCCACTTGGATGCCCTGTTTCTGGGCAGGCTGAGTAGCTGAGACGATGTGGCCGGCAAGGCTCTCGGTCACTTGACCGTTACTGACCTTCAGCAGCACCGGGATGAAGGCGGTGCGACCGTCCGCGCTGACGAGGCCAGCCGCCGGATTCTTGAACGGATCGGTTGCCGAGTAGACGGCCGGTTTCTTCAGCAGCGCCTTGTATGACGACTCGATCGCGTTCTTATTGGCGGTGTCGGTCAGCTTGCCCTTATTGACGTGGAAGACGATCGGATTGGAGCCGTTCTGCTGCGGCGGGAAGTTGGCCGCAAGCAGGTCCGACGCCTGCTGACTCTGGGTGCCAGGCAGCGACTGGTCGTTGGTCGTCATGCTGCCGAGCGCCGACATCAAGCCGACGACCCCGGCGGCGATCGCGATCCAGGCTAGGAGGACCGGCAGCGGATGTGCGGCACAGAAGCGACCGACCCGGTGAAGCGCGCGGCCCACGACGGATCGGCTAACGCGCGCTCATGCGACGGTCAACCTGCGGGCGGTGGCCGACGCGAGACCTGCGCGCACCGCCCGTACCAGCACACTCCAACCCGTCCACGCCGTCCCTTGCCTCTCGCCCATATCCCTCGGATCGGCTCGATCCGAGGCTGAATCGAGCGATCACGATAACTACCGCGATCATAACGGTTCGTGACGTTCGACACACTCTCTTCAGACAGCGTGGCGGGATCGGGCGAGCACTGGTACATTGCCGTACCGACGAGGAGCTCGTGATGGCTAACAAGCAGACAGTCCCGGTCGATGGACTGACCTCATACGTGTCAGGCGCGGCGTCGGGGATCGGACGCGCGATGGCACAGCGTCTGGCCGCCCACTCCTGCCCGGTCGCGATCGTCGACTGGGACGCGGACGAGCTGGCCAGGACGGCCGAATCGATCGCGGGGCCGGTGCTGGCCCGGCAGCTCGACGTCCGCGACCGC
>JBKQJQ010000616.1:0-5605 GCA_052147875.1 Solirubrobacteraceae bacterium
GCGATGAATATCGACGCCGTCTGGCACGACCTCGAGTGCGGTGACTATGCCGAGGATCTGCCGCTGTGGCGGGCGCTGGCCTCAGAGGCGGGCGGCGAGGTGTTGGAGGTGGGAGCCGGGACCGGGCGGGTAACGCTTGACCTCGCCGCGGGGGGCGTCCGGATGGTGGCGGTCGACGTGATGGCGCCGCTGCTCGACGCACTCGCCCACCGCGCCGCCGGGCTGCCGGTCGAGACTGTGCTCGCCGACGCGCGTGAGCTGTCCGTCGGCCGCCGGATGTCGCTGGTGATCGTGCCGATGCAGACGCTGCAGCTGATGGGCGGGCCGTCGGGACGCGAGGCATTCCTGCGCCGCGCGCTCGATCACCTCAAGCCAGGCGGCCTGCTCGCCGCTGCGCTGGCCGACGCAGCCGACTGCTTCGACGACGGGCATGAGTTGCCGCCGCCGCCACAGGCCCGCGAGATCCTCGGCGTCCGCTACTCGAGCCAGTTGGTCGGGGTCTCGGAAGCGGACGGTCAGGCGGCCGTCCACCGGCGTCGGGAGGTCATCGGCCCGCAGGACAGCGTTGAGGCGCATGACGTGGTCGTGCGCCTCGACCGCGTGTCCGCCGAGGAGGTCGCGGCCGAGGGGCGCCAAATCGGGTTCCTCGACGCGCCGCAGCTGTCGGTGCCCGAGACCGAGGAATACCTCGGCTCGACGGTCATCGTCCTGCGCGCTCCACCCGGAGCTTGCCCCGCTTCTCCTCGTCCCTGATCCTGGAAACGATCCGTCTCAGCCGGAGCCGCCCCGGCTGACGACAGCGTCGTCGATCACCGGCGCATCGGGCTCGGATGAGTCGTCGGCCTCCTGGTTGGGCCGCCTGGTCTCGCGGTGGGGCAGCCGTCCGGCGCGCCGAGCCTGCTCGGTGAGGAGGTATTCGATCTGGGCGTTGATGCTGCGCAGGTCGTCGTTCGCCCAGCGGCGCAGCGCGTCGAACAGACGCGGGTCGAGGCGGAGCAGGAAGCGCTTGCTCTCTGGCATCTCAGGTGTATAGCGAGCCGGTGTTGATCACGGGGGTGGGCGAGTGGTCGCCTGACAGCACGACCATCAGGTTGGCGACCATCGCCGCCTTGCGCTCGGTGTCAAGCTCGACGAGATCGCTGTCGGCGAGCTGCGCGAGCGCCGTCTGGACGAGCCCGACCGCGCCCATCACCATCGTCCTGCGGGCCGCGAGAATCGCCTCGGCCTGCTGGCGGCGCAGCATCACCTCAGCGATCTCGGGTGCGTAGGAGAGGTGCGTGAGCCGCGCCTCGAGCACCTCGATGCCCGCCGTGGCGAGGCGAGCCTGAAGCTCGACCTGGAGGCTGTCGCGAACCTCGTCGGCGTTCCCGCGGAGAGAGATCGTGTCGTGCTGGTAGTCGTCGTACGGGTACTGGCTTGCGAGATGGCGCACCGCGGCCTCGCTCTGCACGACGACGAACTGGCTGAAGTCCTCGACGTCGAACACAGCCCTGGCCGTGTCCGTAACGCGCCAGACGACGACCGCCGCGATCTGGATCGGGTTGCCGCTCGAATCGTTGACCTTGATCTGCTCGCTCTGGAAGTTGCGCACCCGGAGTGAGATGGCCTGGCGCCAGAAGACCGTGAACGGGTTCACCCACCAGATGCCGGCTTCCGTGACAGTTCCGGCGTAGCGGCCGAACAGGATCAGCACCCGTGACTCGTTCGGCTGCACGACGATCAGCCCGACCGCGAACAGGATGTCGGCGAGCGCCAGCGCGATCCCGATCTTCACCAGCGCGCTCGTGCCGCCGGCGCCGATCACGATCAGGACAACGACCAGGACCGCCACGGCGACCACCACGACCAACGCGGGCAGGCCAACGAACGCTTGCGCGGGCCGTTGCTCGTGGGCCTGGCTCGATGAACTGGTTCCGGGGGCCGGCGCGTGATCAACATCGTCTGATATCACGCTCATATTGTTGCAGAATCACCAGACGACCGGCGGCCGCGGCCGAGACGCGCGCGTTCGAGCGCTACGACCACTGGGACCGAGCCCGGGTAATGGATGAGTTGAAGGCCCGGTCGTCACCTACAGGAGCTCAGCGATCATCGCCGCCGCCCGGGCCGCTCCGTCGACCGCGACGGGCCGGTAGTCGACCTCACGGCCGATCTCGTCAGCGATCGCCGCCGCGATCACATCCGGGGGCGAGTCATCGAACTCCATCCGCCTTCCTGCCCGGTAGCGCTCCAGCCGGTGATGGACGTGGAAGGTCTGCTCGAAATGGTGGCGGAGCGGGAAGTAGATGAACGGCCGCCGGGCGGCGGTTAGCTCCATCGCCGTGGTCAGCCCACCCTGCACGATCGCGAGGTCGCACGCGGCCAGGTGGCGGTAGAGGTCGTGTACATATGGCCTGATCTCGAGCCCGTCCTCCTGAGGCAGTGATGCGGGATCGATCCGCGGGCCGGCGATGACGACCATCCGCAGCTGCGGAACGAGGCGCTTCGCCGCGGGGAAGCTTGCGATCACGCGTCTGAGCAGATCGGCGCCGACGCCGGAGCCGCCCACGCTGACGATGCAGACCTGCTCGTCTGGCCGGAACCCGAGCTTGTCCCGCAGGCTTTCGCGGTCGGCCAAGGCTGCCGGATCGAAGCCGGTCACGTAGCCGGCGAAGCTGAAATGTCGCTCAGTCCATTCGCGGATTGGCGGCAAGTCGGTGCCAAAGTTGTTCGGGACGATGTCGTCGGGATCGCCGACGAACACGGCGCGATCGCGGATCCGGGGAAAGCGATCGAGATGCTCGATCATCTCGGCGTTGTAGTCGCTGGTGAGCCGCGCCTCCCGCTCGCCGCCGTCGGCCATCGGCAGCCAGCCGACGAAATCGGTCAGCCACACGTAGGCGGCGGTCTTCAGCTCGGGGTTCTCGTGCAGGTAGTAGTCGAGCTCCCACGCTTCATCGCCAATCCACAGGTCGTAGGGATGCTCGGACACGAGGTCTTGCAAGACCATGAAGTTCGCCAGCAGGACCTCATCCATCCGGCGCCAGGTCTGGAAACAGTGCAGGTCGTGCTCGGCGGACTCCGACTCGAAATGGCCCGACTCGCTGGCCAACTGTGTGCTCGCGGGGTGGATCCGCTCCCCACGCGCTTGGAGCGCTTTGGTGACCGGGTCCTGCGCGAGCCAGTCGATCTGGAGACCGGGGTCGAGCCTGCGCAGCTCGTCGGCGATCGCGATGTCGCGGCATGCATGGCCAAGCCCGATCGGCGAGCAGACATAGAGCGCCCGCTTGGGTCGCACCCGACCGCGAGTCCAGCGCCGCGGCCGCGGCGGGCAGGCGAAATTCCGCAGCAGCAGGTTGACCCGAACGGGGTCGCGGGCGTGAGGCGCGTGGCCGCAACCCTCGAGCGAGACGTACGCCCCACCGGTCAAATCGGCCAGCATCGCGCCGACCTGCGGTGACCGGATGTGGTCCTTGCTGCCGTGGATGACAAGCACGGGACAGCTGAGGCGACCGGCGAGCGCGCGGGCCGACTGCTCGTCGAGACCGGCCCCCAGCGTCGAGGCGATCAGCGCCTCGGGCGTCGTCTCAAGTCCCCAGCCGACCGCATCCTCGCGCTGCTTGGTCGAATGGGACTCGCTGTAGACGTGCGAGAAGAAGAACTCGAGGAACTCGGGATATTGCTCGAGCCAGTAATGGCGGTTGTACTTCTCCCAACCCTCGTACACATCGCGTCGCTGGTCGAACGTCAGCTGCGCGTCCGCCCGCGCAGTCTGCGGTCCAATCGGGAGCGCGGGCCCCACGAACACCGCGGCTTGCACGCGTTCGGGGTGCTCCGCCGCCAGAAGCAGGGCGCGCTGGGCGCCCGACGAGAAGCCGACGATCACCGCGCGCGAGGTCTCGGTTTCGTCGAGCACCGCGAGCGCATCCGCGGCGAACTCGGTCTCCGCATAGGCGTCGGGCTGAGTAGGACGGTCCGAGCGGCCGTTGCCGCGGGGGTCGAACGTGACCACGCGGCAGTGGCGCGCCAGGTACGGGATCTGCATCTTCCAGCAGCGCGAGTGGATGATCGACCAGGTCGGCAGCAGCAGAACCGTCGGCTCGCCGTCGCCATAGCGCTCCCAGAAGACCCGCACACCGTCTCGCTCGACGTAGCCGGTCGCATCGGGATAGCGGGCCCTTGTCTGCTCGCGCGGCAGCGCGGCGGTTGTCATCCCGCCTGCGTGGCGATCGGAGCCCGGAGCTCCTCGATCGCGGCCGCCAGGCGGGTGAGGCCCTCGGCGATCGTGTCCGGGGTGTGGTTGGAGATCGACAGCCGCAGCGTCGAGTCGTCGCTCACATCGGCGAGGAATGCCTGACCCGGCATGAAGAACATCCCATGCGCGAGCGCGCGATCCAGCAGCTCGCGCGTCGACCAGCCAGGCGCGAGTGTCGCCCACACGAACACGCCTCCGCCCGGGCTGGTCCAGTGCGACCCGACGGGCATCACGCGCGCGAGCCCCTCGACCATCGCGCGCATCGCGTCGCCATACACCGCACGGAGCTCGGCCGTCCGCTGCACCCAGTCGACGTTCTCGAGATAGACCCCCGCCGCGTTCTGGTCGATCGCCGAGGTGTGCATGTCCAGCGTCTGCTTGACAGAGCGACAGACGCCGATCAGCTGCTGGGGGACCAGCACCCATCCGACCCGCAGTCCCGGAGCGACGGTCTTCGCCAACGTGCCGATGTAGATCACGCCATCGCGGGTATGTGACGCGATCGGCGCCGGCGGCACGGGCCCGTAGCGCAGCTCGCGATACGGGTCGTCCTCGATCACCCAGACGCCATGTCGCTGCGCGATCTCGACCACCGCCTCGCGGCGCCCTCGCGGCAGCGTCGTGCCGCCCGGGTTCTGGAACGTCGGGATCGTGTAGATCGCCTTCGGATGATGCGCGATCACCGCCGCTTCGAGCGCCGCCGGATCGAGTCCTTCCTCGTCTCCCGGCACCGACACCAGCCGAGCCTCGGCGAGCGTGAACTGCTTGAGCGAGATCACGTACGCGGGTCGCTCGACCAGGACCACGTCGCCGGGATCGAGCAACGCTCGGCAGAGCAGGTCAAGCGCCTGCGTCGCGCCGCTCGTGACGATCAGCTCGTCGGTCCGCGCGGGGACCTCGAGCGCAGCCATCCGTTCGACGATCGCGGCCCGCAGCCGCTCTGAGCCCTCCGCCCGGGCGTACTGGAGGGAGGCGGCGACCTCTCGATCAGCGAGCGCCGCGGCGAACGCGGCCCTGACCCCGGTCACGTCGAACCCGACCGGGTTCATGAACCCTGCGCCGAACGACATCATCCCGGGCTGCCCGAGGGCCGACTGGAAGGTCTGCATCAGCGGGTCGTTGAGCCCGGTGGTTCGTGCAGCTGGCCGTGGTTTCATAGCGCCCTCCAGCAACATCGTCTCACCGCGTCCCGGCGCCCGCAAGACGCGGGTGGCCGGCGGGCGCCCGCCCCCTCGGTTCTCTTACGGCCGCGCCTCGAACACCAGGTTGAACGGCGTCTCGGCGACCCGCCGGAAGCGCGTGAACCCTCCCGCCTCGACAACATCGCGGATCCGCGCCTCGCCGGCCTGGGCGCCGAGCGCGAGCCCCACT
>JBKQJQ010000617.1:0-11279 GCA_052147875.1 Solirubrobacteraceae bacterium
GACTTGTCTCGCTTGTCGATCCGCTATCGACACGGCAGATCGCGTAGTCGGGAGCGCCCTATCCCCTTGCGTACGATGTACGGTGGCTTCTACGTCGATCAGGGGCCAGCCCCCTACCACGTCGACACGCTCTACAGCGACCCGCGGATCGCGATCTACATGGGGATGGGCATGCACCAGATGCCCGGCGATGTCTGGTGGCGGACGTGGCGGACACTGCCTCCCAAGCAGTGCTCGACCGACCCGGACTTCTCCACCCAGGGCCAGTGGCCGCCGGCGGGGTACTGGCAGACCAATACCGACCCGCAGTCGGGCAAGACGTTCAGGGTCTGGGAGGGCCACTACACCTACCCCGGCACGAACCTGATGTTCGTTCCGACCTATGCCGGCGGGATGTTCGAGGGGCTGATGGCGAACCTCGTCGTGCCCGAAACAAAATGGGGACCGCACAGCTTGGGCCTCGACGATCTGCGCTGGCCGCAGGTCCAGATCAAGTACGCGACCCAGGTGCTGCACTACCCGGTGTGGGGCATCTCGCCTTCGAGCACGGCCGACGACACCGGCAACTACGGCGGCTTCGGTGTCGAGGGACTCGCGTTTGGTGCCGGCGAAGGCCTGGCGCTATGCAACACCTGCGCGACCGAGACGACCGTCAGCCCGCACGCCTCCGCGATTACGCTGCCGGTCTTGCCCCAGCAGGCGTACGCGAACCTCGAGGCGCTGCGCACCGACTACCCAGGCATCTTCACCAGCGACGGCGGGTTCTATGACGCGGTCAACCCCGAGACCGGCGCGATCGGCCGCCGTCGGCTGGTGCTGGATCAGTCGATGATCATGGCCGGGATCGACGACGCGCTCAACGACGGCGCACTGCAGCGACGATTTGCCGCCGATCCGATCTCCTGGGCGGCGAAGCTGTATCTGGGGATCGAGCACCTGTCGATCCACTAGCGTCGCGGCCGCCTTAGCGTTTCCTCTGCTTGCAAGCCGCGTTGCAATTGGCCCTTCGCGGCCGCTCACTGACGTCCGCCTTACCTTGGCGTGCAAGAGTGCGCTGCCGTGTCGGGTGCGACGACGGACCGCTACTCCGGGCGTGGCAGCGGGTTAGGGACAAAAGTGCAGTTGGTGCGAGCGGACACGCGGGGGAGCCGCGGCCGCGGCGTGAGCGGCCGCGGGATCGCTTGCTGCCTGCTTGCGGCGCTGGTCTGTCTGGCCGCTGCGGCGACCGCCATGGCGACGCCGGTCTCCAGACGCGTCACCTACCGCGGCTATACGCTCCGCGTTCCCGCGAGCTGGCCCGTCTACCGGCTGGGCACGAACTCGACCGTCTGCGTCCGCTTCAACCGCCACGCGGTCTACCTCGGCCGCCCCGGCACCCGCCAGCGCTGCCCCGCAACGGCCCTCGGCCGCACCGAGGCGATCCTCGTCGCGCCCGCCAATGCGCCCAAGAGCGCGCTGCCGTCAGGTGCCGGAGTGGGGCAGCACAGGGTCGCGCGGCTCGAGGTGACCGCGACCTGGAATCGCGACCCTGGACTCGTCCGCCGCGCCGTCGGTGCAAAGCTCACGGTCCCGCCCGAGCCGGCGGCGGCCACGATCGCCCGGACTGCGCTCGCGCGCGCGGCAGCGCGGCCGTACACAGCCGGCGCCGTCTACAACGGCCTCGGTTTCGACGCCTGCTCGGCACCCAGCACTAGCGCGATGAGCGCCTGGGGGTCGTCGCCGTATCGCGCGCTTGGGGTCTACGTCGGCGGCGCCAACATGGCCTGCTCGCAGACCAACCTGACCTCCGCCTGGGTCGCCCAGGAGTGGGCGGCCGGCTGGCATCTGATCCCGACATACGTCGGTCTCCAGGCGCCGACCAACTCGTGCGGGTGCAAGGCGATGTCGACCAACACGACCACCGCGGGCGAGCAGGGCACGGCGGCCGCCGAGGACGCCGTGACGCACGCGCAGGCGGTCGGGATCGGGGCCGGCAACCCGATCTACGACGACATGGAGAGCTACACCCGGACCTCGACCAACACCGCGGCGGTGCTCGCGTTCCTGGGGGCGTGGACCGCGCAGCTGCACGCCGAGGGCTACGTGTCAGGTGTCTACAGCAGCTCGGACGCCGGGATGATCGATCTCGCGAGCCGGTACGGGACCACCTACGTCGAGCCCGACGACATCTGGGTCGCGAACTGGAACGACTCTGAGACGACCACTGACCCGAACGTGCCGGCAGCCGACTGGGCCGCCAACCAGCGCCTGCACCAGTACCGCGGCGGCCACAACGAGACCTACGGCGGGTACACGATCAACATCGACGGCGACTACCTCGACGGCGCGACCGCGTTCGGCGCTGGGGTGGCGGGGCCGCCGTCGCTGCGCGTGTCGCCCGCCGGTAACGGCTCCGTCCAGGTATCGGCGAGCTGGCAGGGCGGGTTGGGGCTGTCGTCCTGGCTGATCCTCGGCGGGACGCAGCCGACGACGCTGGGCTTCGTCAGCCACAGCGTCGTCAGGGGCGCGGTGACGACGGTCGCAGAAGGCAGCGAATACCCCTATTACGAGGCTGAGGCGCTGAACTCGACAGGTCAGCTGCTCGCGACCTCGGCAGTCGTCACGACAAGTCCTCACCTGGCGATCTACGGCCGCAGCGTGTTCGTGCCGGCGACGGGGCTCGTCGGGGTGCCGGCCGGATGCTTCACCGGCACGCCCTGCAAGGTCGCGCTGGCGCTGTACGTCGGCAGCCGGCGGATCGCCCACAGTGGCCGCGAGAACCTCGGCAACCACGGCGGCCTGCTGTTCGTGTCGCTGTCGGCGGCCGACCGCCGGCTGTTGGCGACCGCCCGCGGTCACCGGCTCCCGGTCACCGTGCAGGCGACCGACATCTCGGGCGCCGGCGCAAAGACGAGCATGAACCTGGTCCCGTTTGACACCAGTGGCCGGGGGCCGCACCGCGGCACGAGCGACGGACCGACGCTGCGCCTGATCGGCACCAGCGACTACGTCTACCGGGACGCGAGCGGCGGGATCCTGGCGGATTGCTCGGGGTCGTCGCCGTGCCTGGTCACGACAAAGCTCACGGTCGGCCGGACGACGATCGCCACCACAGGTCAGGAGTTCATCGGCGCCAACGAGGCCGCCTATCTGAGCTTCAAGCTTTCGTCGGCCGGTCGCCAGTTGCTCGCCAAGGCGCCCGGCAACATGCTCGGCGCACGCGTGACGCTGACCGACGCGACCGCGACGGCGCACGCGTCGATCGCGCTGTCGAGCTTCAACTGACGCTCCCTCGAGCTTCGACTGACCCCCTGTCGAGCTTCGATTGACGCAACTTGATCAGCAAAGGTCGAGTTGGCGGTCGGTTCTCTGACACGACCGCTCAACCGCGCACTTCGGGCCGTTTTCAGTCTCCGCCACCGGGGTACCGAAGGCGGTGTCAAAACTGCTACGCGCTGCCCGCGGTGCTCTAGCGGCCGGAGGGCGAGCGGGAGGGAAGGGAGACGTATGTGGCTATAGGCCCGGGGATCACAGCCGAGCACGTCGGCTGAGCCCGCTGCGAGCCGGCGACAGCTTTCGCGTTTTGGCGTTCGCCGGGTATGGGTGCAGCACGGCCAGGCCGGGCTGTTACAGGTCTTTAGGTAGGGAGACGAGGCAATGCTTGATGCTTGTGTCCGGCGATCCGCTCGAGTGGGAGCGCGCTGCGTCCTGACGGGCGCCTTAGTGGCAGCGATGCTGGCGGTCATCGGGGCGCTGATGCCCGGGGCTGCCGCCGCGCAGTCCTGCCCTTGGGTGAACTCGACCGCGCCGATCGCCCAGCGAGTGGCGCAGCTGATGAGTCAGATGAGCGTGGCACAGGAGGACTTCCTCGTCGAAGGTCACGGCACCACCAATGAGGGGCCCAATCCGTCGCCAAACCCGTATGTGTTCTGGATGCCGGGCATTCCAAGCCTCTGCATCCCCAAGCTCGGCGAGGAGGATGGACCCGCCGGCGTCGCCGACGGCCTGATCGGCGTGACTCAGCTGCCCGCCGGCGTATCGGTCGCGGCGACCTGGAATAACTCGCTCGCCAGGCAGTACGGGCAGGCGATCGGGAGCGAGGAACTCGGCAAGGGCGCAGACGTCAATCTCGGCCCGACCGTCAACATTGACCGCGACCCGCGATGGGGGAGGTCATTCGAGGCGTTCACCGAGGACCCGTTCCTGAACGCGGCCTTGGCCACGAACGAGATCGACGGCGTCCAGAGCACGGGCGAGATGTCACAGGTCAAGCACTTCGACGCCTACAACCAGGAGACCAACCGCAACACCGAGGCCGACAACGTGATCGTCAGCCAGCGGGTGCTGCACGAGATCTACATGCCGGCGTTCGAGGCGGCGGTCACGAAGGCCAACGCGTCGTCGGTGATGTGCGCGTACTCGACCGTCAACGGGGACTACAGCTGCCAGAACCCGTACCTCGAGACCACCACGCTCAAGGACCTGTGGGATTTCCCCGGGTTCGTCACCTCCGACTACGGGGCCCTACACAACACCTCGGGTGCGGTCGATGGCACCGACCAAGAGCAGCCGTTCGACACCTACTTCGGCACGCCGCTCCTGACAGCCGTGGAGACCGGCGCGATCTCGCCGCGGGTGCTCAACACGATGGTGCAACGGATGCTGACCGAGATGTTCCGCTTCAACCTGTTCACCCTCCAGCGCCCGGCCACGCCGACGGCCGCGGTCACGACACCCGCCCATCAGGCGGTTGGCAACCGCGTGGCCGAAACTGGGACCGTGCTACTTCAGAACCTGCGTGGCACGCTGCCCCTGTCGGTCAAGAACGCCGGGAACGTGGCGGTGATCGGACCGTCGGCGTCGGCCTCCCCGACCAACGGGGGCGGCGGGAGCGCCTACGTAATTCCGTCGTCGACGGACACCCCGCTGCAAGGCTTGGACGCGGCCGCCGGCTCGGGGACCCACATCAGCTACACGCCGGGACTGCCGACCGACACGTCGTTGACGCCGATTCCCGCCTCTGACCTCTCGCCCGCGTATCCGACCGGTGGGACGGGGTTTGGCGGCAGCTACACCGGCACGCTGACCGCGCCGGAGACCGGCACCTACATACTGGCGTTCACCAACCAGTGCCAGTGTTACACCCCGGTGTACCTATCGCTGAACGGGCAGCAGCTGATCGACAACCCGGGCACGCCGCCGGTCAACACGTATTCGGTGGCGGTGAACCTAACCGCTGGCCAGACCTACACGCTGTCGATCAGCGGCGGCGGTGAGTCGAGCAACCTCAGCTGGGGCACGCCCTCGGCGCTGGCGCCCGGCCTGGACGCGGCGGTCGCGGCCGCCAAGTCCGCCTCGACCGCGGTGGTAGTCGTGTCCGACGACACCGAATCCGAGGCGACCGACCGGCTCAGCCTGAACCTGCCGTCGGCTCAGGACGAGCTGATCTCCGACGTCGCGGCGGCCAACCCGCACACAGTGGTCGTGGTCGACGCCGGCGCACCGATCGTGATGCCGTGGCTGAGCCAGGTGGCGTCGGTCGTCGATGCGTGGTATCCCGGGCAGTCCAACGGCACCGCGCTGGCCAACGTCCTGTTCGGGAAGGTCGACCCCAGCGGGCATCTGCCGGTCACGTTCCCGACGAGCCTGTCGGATATCCCCACCTCGACGCCGGCGCAGTTCCCAGGCATCAACGGGCAGGTGCTGTACTCCGAGAAGCTCGACGTCGGATATCGCTGGTATGACGCCAACAACGTGACACCACTGTTCCCGTTCGGCTTCGGGCTGTCCTACACGAAGTTCACGTTCAGCAATCTGAGCGTGCAGAAGAGCGCGGCGGGCGGCGTCAACGACGTCGATGTCTCGGCCACGATCACGAACACCGGACATACCGCCGGCGCGGACGTGGCCCAGCTCTACCTGGGCGACCCTGCCGCGGCGCACGAGCCGCCCCGTCAGCTGGTCGGCTTCGAGAAGGTGTCGCTGATGCCGGGCAGCGCCGCTCGGATCCACTTCACGGTCACCCCGCGCGACACGTGGTGGTGGAGCCAGGCGGCGAACGGCTGGACCCAGAGCCCCGGCACCTATCAGGTCTGGGTCGGGGACTCGTCGGCGGTGGCCGACCTGCCGCTGCACGGGTCGTTCGCGTTCAATCAGACGCCCGCGGCCCGACAGGTCATGATCCATGCCCCGAGCCGGATGCAATTGGGCATCGGGTCGACGGTGACCGTGCGGCTGACCCGCTCCGGGAACGAAACGCTGCCGAGCGTCCGGCTCGCGCTGCAGGTGCCCCAGGGCTGGACGGTCACGCCGCTCGGGCCGACGATGTTCAGCAACGTGAGCCCGCAGCAGGCGCCACGCACCAGGTTCATCGTGACGCCGCCCACCTGGGCCCCGCTGACCGACTCCGTCGTGCATGCGACGGCCAATCTCAGCAGTAGTGCGCAGCGCGAGGCGGGCGTGACGATCCCGCTTCGCAGCTGACCGGCGAACGCCGCGGCCCCAGTCGCGCGCGGGGCCGCGGCGTTACTCCACGTGCTGGCTGGACGGTGCAGACTGACCTCACCCTCGCCGACGGCAGGCTTTCACTCAAGCGATAAGGAGGGCACGTGGCCAAAGTCATCTACACCGCAGAGGCCCACGTCACCGGCGGCCGGGCCGACGGCCATGGCGAGAGCTCGGATGGCAAACTCGCCGTCGACCTGCGACTGCCGAGCGAGCTGGGCAGCCAAGGGGGCGGGACCAATCCCGAGGAGCTGTTCGCGGTTGGGTTTGCGGCTGCTTCGAGAGCGCGCTGGGAGTGGTCGCGCGGCGCCGCAAGCTCGAGGCCGGCGACGTGGCGATCGACTCCAACGTGATGCTCCTCCCGACCGACGGGCGCGGCTTCAAGCTCGCCGCCGAGCTCGACGTCAGGCTGCCGTCGGTCGAGGACCCGGGCGAGGCCGCCGAGCTGGTCCACGAGGCCCACCGCGTCTGTCCCTATTCAAACGCCACGCGCGGGAACATCGACGTCACGCTCACGGCCAACGGGCAGCCGGTCTCCGACGCCTAGCGCGGACCACTGACACTCGGGCAGGCCCGCGACGTCGAGCGCGTCGGGGCGACCACTTGTCGACACCATCCGCCTTCGTACGATCCGGATGTGTTCTTGCTCGTGACAGGCGCTAGCGGCGCCGGCAAGTCGACCGTGCGTCGCCGGATCGCGACCGAGCTCGCCCCCGAGGTCGAGTGTGTCGAACTCGTCGACGTGGTGGGGCTACCAACACCCGCGACGATCACCAGCGTCAGCAGGCGACCGAGGCCGTCGTGCAGCGAGCGCTGGAGCGTCAGGCCGAAGGTCGCCACCTGTTGCTCGCGGGCGATCCGGTGGCGGCTGGCGAGGTGCTCGCGGCGCCGTCGGCCGACCAGTTGGAGGGCATCGCGGTCTGCTTGCTCGATCTGACCCCTGACGCGCAGGCGGCGCGCCTTGCCAAGCGCGGCGACGACCCAGCCCCGCTCGTCCATCACCAGAACTTCGCGAACTGGATGCGCGCGCACGCGCGCGATCCGCGGCACATGCCACACGTCCTGACCACTGACGGATGGGAGGCGATGCGCTGGGAGCGATGGACCGGCCGCGGCCGCCTCCAGGACAGCTGGTCGATGCACGTGCTCGACACGTCGAACATGTCCGAGCCGCAGCTCGCAGCCGAGGTCTTGGCCTGGTGCTACAGCGCGCTCGCCGGCGAAGCCGCGGTCATATCTGCCAGCCTTTATTGACGCGGGTCGGCGAGGCACCGCGGGCGCGGCGCACCCGACTCATTCGCGCAGAATCCCGCTCCAGTCCGCCGGGTCCACATCCGCGAGCGTCTGCGAAAACGACCACTGGTGGCCCCAGGGGTCCTCGGCGTTGTACTGGCGCTCGTCGTACATGTGGTCGGTCGGTTCGTCGAGGATCTTTGCTCCGTGGGCTCGCGCGTGCTCGCAGTACGCGCTCGCGTCCTCGACGCGCATCAGCACCGAGTGCGTGACCTCGCCCGCGCGGGGCGGTACGCGCTCAAAGCGAAGATCACCGATGATCACCGCGCCGCCCTCACCGACGTTCATCTGCGAGCGGTGGTCCTCGCCGATCTGGAGGCGCTCGGCGAAGCCGAACGCCTCGGTCAGCCAGCCAACCGCCGCCCGCACATCCGGGTACATCAGGACCGGGATGGCGGTCGCGTTGCGGATCGACCGGTTGCGCTCCATGTCGTGACCAGGCTTACGAGGACGCCCGGCCCACGAGGTGCAAAACGTGGAAAAGCCGCATCGCTTTCCCGGATCTTCCACGAAACGTCGCGTGAGCGGGACAGACATGGAAACCCGGCGGGGCCGTGCGGATATTCCACGGATTGCACGGCCGCGGAGTCCGCGATCCGGGTCCGCCTCCTCGCGCCCGCCGGTCCGCTTCCCGCGCTTGCCAGCGCCCAGTCACCTGGATTAGATTCGCTACAAAACGCCGTGATGGTCGGCTGGCGACGGCCGGGGGGGAGGGTCAAAAATGCTCCGGGGACACAAGCTGGTAGTCGCGATCGCCGCGGCGGTCGCGCTGACAGGTGGGTCGGCGATCGCATCGTCGAGGTGGATCATCACGAGCCGCGACCAGATCAAACCGAGCGTCCTGGCGCACCTGCGGGGCCCTCGGGGCCAAAGCGGCCCACGCGGCCCACAAGGGTCATAAGGGTCACAAGGCCAACACGGAGCCGCGGGCGTCACGACCATCCAGTACGTGAACGCAACGGCGGTCGCCTTCCGCGGTGATCCCTCGCAGGAGTATTCGATCGCTAACTCCACCGCTTAGTGCCCGGCCGGAACCTTCGTCATCGGTGGCTCGGCCGGCGTCGACACCCCCGATACCGACGTCGCCACGTTTGTCGTTCCCCCGACGGGCGGAGAAGCGTCGGGGTACATGGCGCACTCGAACAATCAAGGCACCAGTTCGGGTTCTCTCGACGTGACCGCGATCTGCGCGAGCGGCCCGGGCCTGACGATCGCGACCGTTCGCAAAGCGCAGGCAGCGACGGTCGTAGCGCGAGAACTCACGGATCTCGCGCGGCTGCGACAACGTGTCCGCGCTCGTGCGGCCGCGCTCCGGAAGCCACGCTGAACCGGCGCTAGTGGTGCGGGGTCTCCTCGGGTAGCTCGTACCAGCGCTTGCGCTCGCCGATCCGCGAGCGGAGCTTCCAGCCGCGGCTCTTGGGGGTCTCGTCGGCCGTCCGCTGCAGCGTCGCGACCGCGGCGCGCGCATCGACCGGTCCAGTGATCCCGCGGTCACCGGCCTCCAGTAGCTGGCCGATCCGCTCGAGGTTCAGCGTGACTGTCCTCCACCAGCCCCAGTCGTCGCCGAGTAGCGAGGCGAAGATCCGCAGGTCCATCGAATGCGGGTCGTCTGACTCGGCGAGCGGGAACGTGACCAGCAGGCGCAGGCAGTCGTCCGCATCCTTCTCGTTGAGCTCGATGATCTGGAGCTTTGACAGCAGCAGATCCATCGGGTCCAGCGTGTAGGGCAGCCGCGCCAGCCGGTCGGCGAACCGCAGCGTGTGGCACATCTCGATCTTGTCGACCATCACGTCGATCGCCAGCCCGGTCTCCGGGTGCGCGAAGTACAGCTGCTTGTTGCCGTACAGCGCGTTGAAGTTGCGGTCGGGTTCGAACCCCCGCTCGGCCAGGAAGTCCGTCAGCTGGCGCCGGGTCGAGCCGATCGACGCGTAGTCGAGGTCCTGGGCGGTGCGCGTCCGGTGCGGTAGATCCGGCGTCAGAAAGCGGATCGCCAGCCCGCCGATCAGCCGCAATTCGATGTCCCGCCCGGTGGCCTCGTCGATCAGGTCCTGCGCAGTCTGGAGCAGGTTCGCCTCATCGACGGTGTCAGTCATGGTCAGCGTACGGTAGCGGCTGTTAGGGTCCGGCGTATGGCGTTGACCGGCGCCGAGGCGGGCGTCTGCGAGGCGATCGAGCGCGGGCGCGTCCAGCTCGTCGAGCTGGCCGCCGACCTGATCGGCTTCGACACCACCGCGCGCGCGGTCGGCGACCCGCCGCGAGCGGAGGCGGCGCTTCAGGCTTACCTCGCCGATCGTCTGCAAGCGGTCGGCGGCGAGGTCGATCTCTGGCAGCCCGACGACGCCGCGATGCAGGGCCGGCCGCTGGTCCCGCCGGGACTGGACTTCGCTGGGCGCCCGCAGCTGATCGCCACCAGACGCGGTGGCGGCGGTGGCCGCTCGCTCGTCTTCAACGGCCACATCGACGTCGTCTCCGCGCAGCCGCTCGACGCCTGGACGTCTGACCCGTTCGCGGCCGAGGTCCGCGACGGCAACCTGTACGGCCGCGGCTCCTGCGACATGAAGGGCGGGATCGCGGCGATGGTGTTCGCTTTCGAGTCGCTCGCCGACATCGAGCTGGCGGGCGACCTGCTGGTCGCGACGAACACCGACGAGGAGTCCTCGGGCGCGGGCGGTACGGCGCTCGTCGACCACGGCCTGCGAGCCGACGCCGCGATCGTCACCGAACCGACCAACTTCAAGACCTGGATCGCGTGTCGCGGCTCCGAGTACGGCGTCATCAAGGTCCCGGGCCGACCGGGCCACGCTGAGGTGAGACAGCCCGACTGGCGCCGGGGCGGGGCGGTGAACGCGATCGAAAAGGCCGGCGTGGTACTCGACGCGATCGCCTCGCTGCGCCGCGAGTGGGCCGCGCGTGACGGGCTCGAGCACCCGTTCCTGTCACGGCCGGCGCTGGTGCCGACGATGGCGCGCAGCGGCGAGTGGCCGGTCACCTACCCGGCCCAATGCGACCTGACGATCGCGGTCATGTACGTGCCGGCGCAGGCCGACGCGACCGGCTGGGGGTCGGACGTGCGCCGCGAGGTCGAGGCCTGGATCGCTCGCGAGTCGGCGCAGGCCGACGACTGGCTGGCGGCACACCCGCCGGTGATCGAGTGGTGGGCCAACAGCGTAATGCCGTTCGCGACCGATTCCAGCGAGCCGATCGTCGCCGAGCTGGCGGGCGCTGGCGCGGACCTCGGCCTAAGTGGTGGGCTGGGCGGCCTTGACTCCTGGTATGACGGCGCGACCCTGAGCCAGCTGGCCGGGATCCCGGCGGTCGGCTACGGGCCGCCGGGGTTCGACGCCGATGGGGTCAGCATCGCGCACATGGTCGACGAGTACGTGCCGGTTGACGGGCTGGTGCGCTGCGCGCAGGCGCTCGCGGTCACCGCGATGCGCTTCTGCGGATCATGAACGGGGCGGCGCATGCGCCGCCCCGCCGGGGGGGGGGTGGGCCCCCCGGGG
>JBKQJQ010000618.1:0-3301 GCA_052147875.1 Solirubrobacteraceae bacterium
TCCTTGGCTGGACTCGTCGGGTTGGTCGGCGTCCTCTTCCTGCTAGCGCTCAGCGGCACGGCTAGCGCGGCCGGCCTCTCGTCCACCTCGCTGATCGGTTCGACCTCGACCGCCCCTCAGGCGGTCGCGACCGCGACACAGCCCGTCGCCACCGCGACTCAGGCCGTCGCTCAGGCCACGTCGCCGGTCACCAAGGCAGTCGCAACGGTGCCGGCACAGACCTCGAGCGCGACTCCGGCTCCTGACACTACGGCGACCCAGACCACCGCCAAGGCACTCGCGCCCGTCACGCAGACCGTCACGAAGACCGTCGCGCCCGTCACGCAGACCGTCACGAAGACCGCCGCGCCCGTGACCCAGACCGTCACGAAGACCGTCGCGCCCGTCGCCCAGACCGTCACGAAGGCAGTCGCGCCCGTCATCCAGACCGTCGCGACGCTCACCGGCGCCGTCACCAAGACCCTCGCGCCCGTCACCCAGACTGTCACGAAGGCCACTCAAGGCCTGATCAGTACGACGACCGGCACCGTAGTCAAGACGCTTCCGCCGGCGACTCAACCGGCCGCGCACACGCCGATCGGGACGGTGGCACCCGGCGGGAGCCCTGGGACGCTCGCCAATCGCGCCGCCAGCGTGATCACCTCGAGCACGACTCCCCCGACGATCGTCGCCGACGTCAGCTCCGGGTCCACGCCCGGCACGACGCCCGCCGATCCGGCTGCCGGAGCTTCGGCGAGCCGCCCGCGCGTGCCGGCCGAGGGCAGCACGGTCATTACGAACGCCGATCCCGCGTCGACCGTTGTGGACTCCTACATGTTCCTGCCGAGCTCGGCGCCGACGCTCACCAGCCTGCCCGGACTGGTCCACCGTATGCCCGTCCAGCGGACCGGTAACCCCAGCCGGCCGGTGCCGCCCTCTCAGCGCGTGCCGCTGACCGGCGGCGGTGACGCGGCTGCAGGTGGAGCTCCGGGTCTGACCTTCTTCCTGTTCGCAACGGTGTTGGCCTCGATGGCGCTGGCATTTACCGCCACCGGTCGCCGCTTGCGTCTAACGCGAGAGCGCGGCGTACGGCCCGCTTTCGTTCTCCTGCTGGACCGCCCCGGTTAGTCGCCTCCCCGGCTAACCGTCGTTGCACGCGTGCGCTCGGTGCGCTCCGTGCTAGCTCCCCAGCACTAAAGGAGAACCTATGTCGCGCTCTCACTGGGCGTCGACGGAGCCCTGCGCGCTTGTTGCGCCCGTCCTGCGGGGCGGAGGTAGACAAGCCAGGCTGGCCCATCGGGGACGACTCGAGCACGCCGGCTTGGGGGTTCCGCGCCACTACAGAAAGCGTTGGCTCCCGCTCGTCGTCGCGATCGTGCCGTTGGCAACGGCACCCGCGGCACTCGCGAGCGCCAGTCATCGGCAATACCACCATCGAAAAGTCCACCGGGTGATCCCGGCAAGGACCGCTGCGCAAACGGACGCTCAGGGCGCCGGCGCGCAGCAGGGTCGGCTGTTGGCAGAACTGCGTCGCGCGCACAAGGACATCGTCCTGTCACGCGGCAGCGGCTACGGCCAAACCGGCGGGTCGCCGCTGGTCCGCGGGCTACAGCTCCGCCTGGCCAGAGGCGGATACCGCCCCGGACCTGTTGACGGCCTCTACGGCCCGCTGACAGAAGCATCGGTCATTCGCTTCCAGTCTGCCTACGGCCTGCAGACCGACGGAATCGCCGGACCGATCACCCTGAGTGAGCTGACGTCCATCACTCCCGCGCTCTACCCAGGCGCTGGGTATGCGACGGGCGGTGCGGCTCCGGTCCGCGCCTTGCAGCGCCGGCTGGCCAGAGCCGGCGATTCGCCAGGCCCGATCGACGGCTTGTTCGGTCCTCGCACCGAACGGGCGGTGCGTCGCTTCCAACTGTCGCACGGACTGCGGGTCGACGGGATCCCGGGACCGGTGACGTTTGCCAGCCTCCGTCGGACCAATCGGTCGACCAGGCCCTCGAGTCGAGTGCCGCGGCGTCCTCACCAGCGGACCACACGACCGAGGCCTCGTTCGCACACGACCCCTGCCCCGCAGCGCCTTCCGGCGACGTCCCGGCGCGGAGCACACCGCCCCCTGAGCAGTCCAGAGGTCAACTGGGAACTGTTCGCCGCGATTGAGGGCGCGGCTCTACTCCTCGGTGCCGCTTGGTATGTGCGCCGGCGGCGGCCGGACGGCTTTGGCCCGGCACCAAAGAGCGAGCCGACGGTGCCGGAGGCGGGCCAGGGTGATGTTGCTGAGGCGGCGGACGAGAAGGGCCTGCTGCCATCTCAACTGGGCGGGGTGACTCCGACCATCGTCGAGTCGGAGTTCAAACGCGCCGTCGAGGAAGGTGAGGCCGTCAAGGCGTTCAATCTCGGTGTCGTGTTCGAGCACCGCAACGATCGGCGGGGAGCCAGGGCCGCGTACGAAGTCGCCGACCGGGCAGGCCACGCCGGAGCTGCGAACAACCTCGGCGTGCTGCTGGAATCCGACGGTAAGCAACGACAGGCGCTGCGAGCCTACGAGCGCGCCGACCAACGCGGGGATGCCGACGGCGCGTTCAACCTAGGTGCGCTGCTCGACGAGCAGGGTGACCCAGAGGGAGCGGAAGCCGCCTATGCGCGGGCCGACCACCGTGGGCATGCCGAGGCGGCCACCAACCTCGGTGTCTTGCTGGAGATGAGGGGCGAAATCTCCGGCGCGCACGCCGCGTATCGACGGGCCGAGCAGCGTGGCGATCCCTACGGCGCCTCCAACCTCGCGGGCCTGCTCGAAACGATCGGCGATTTGGAGGGCGCGAGAGCAGCCTACGAGCGCGTCCACCGGATCAGACAGCAGGCTACGGCCGACGCTCAGCTGGAGAGCAGCCCAGCTCCGCGCCGCGGCCGTACCCGAGGAGGTGAACGCGCGTAGAACTGGGGCGCTGACCGACCCGCAAGTGGCCGATACCGCCAGCCAGCGCGGTATCGGCCTGCGGGCAGGGTCACACCCGCCGCACGAGTGCCCGGGCGCATCCAAATAGACGTGTTGCAGGAGGTCGGCTATTCATGACCGGGGCATCGCCCGGATCAGAGCCCGGCGCCGGCCGGACGGCGATGTGTACGAGCCGCCGTAAGGCCGTCGCGGCGGGCCGGCGGGGCAAGTGGATGTGCGAGCTTGCCCGCCGGCGGATCACGGTCGGCGCCGCCGACCGCTAGCTCGCCGCCCGCTGCTCCTGCGCGAACGCGTCGAGCCGTTCGAGCTCGTCCATGTAGATGCCGTGCATCGTGCGCGGCGCGAACATCCGCTCGAAGAAGC
>JBKQJQ010000619.1:0-9226 GCA_052147875.1 Solirubrobacteraceae bacterium
TGGCCGCCGGCGAGAAGCATGGCTATGCCCTGATCAAGGACATCGAGGCGTTCGGCGGCGTCACGCTCGGTCCGGGAACCTTGTACGGCGCGCTTGCACGACTCGAGCGTGATGGGCTAGTCGAAGCTCTGCCGGCGTCAGACCGCCGGCATCCCTACCGGATCACCGCCACCGGGCGTGAGCGCCTGCGCGAGCATCTATCGCAATCGGCTCGGCTCGCGATGCTCGGGCTCGATCGGATCGCGATGGGGAGCCCATGAGCAAGAGGATTGTGCGAGCCGTCCTCGCGCTCTACCCACGAGCCTTCCGGCGGCGCTACGGTCCCGAGGTTCGGGATCTCGTCGAAGAACTCGAAGGCGCGGGCGAGGAGTCACGGTTGCGGTTACTGGGCGGGCTGCTCGCTTGCGCCGCGGCCGAGCGGCTCCGGGCAACTCGACCAACCGCCGCCGTGTCCATCGTCGCGGTTGTCGCCGTCGCTGCGTCGGCCACGATCCTGGCGCTGCAGTCGACTTCACCCACACACCATGTGACCGGCGTCGCGGCGGCAAGTGTCGCCATCACAGCGATGAGGAGCGCAGCGCCGGGCCCTGGTCCGATCGTTTCCCCGATAGCGGTGAGCGCTCCGACACCGACCAGCACAGTCGACGGCCAGACGTGGATCGAACACGAGACCGCGCTCCCACCCCCACCGCCGCCAACGCGCGGCCCGCGGATCGCCCGACACCCGAAGGAGATCGCGTGCCAACAGTTGGTCTGTGGTCCGGGCGTGTAGCAGGCACAACAGGCAGCGAGAATGTCCGTGGGATTTCACCTCGCTCGTCATCGCATCCCGATTGCCGCTGTCGTAGTGTCCGGCGTGGTGATGATCGCGGGTTGCGGAGGCTCGAGCAAGCCGAGCAAGCCGAGTAGCGCCAGCAAGAGCGCTTCAAGCCTCGGGTCGGAAGGGGTCGCGTTCTCGCGTTGCATGCGTGCGCGCGGGTTGCCGAACTTCCCGGATCCGAACACCGGCGGCGGCTTTCAGCTCAGCAGCAACGGCAAATTCAAGATCCTCATAGGCCCCCGCGGGCCAAACGAGCCGCCAGCGTTCCAGGCGGCCCAATCGGCGTGTCAGAACCTGTTCCCCCCAATCTCGGTCGCGGCCGGAAAGCAAAACCCGACCGCCGAAACCATGACGCAGATGCTCACCGTCGCCAAATGCATGCGTGCGCACAGGGTGCCGAACTGGCCGGATCCCACGACCTATTTGCCCAGTAGCCCGAGCGGCTATCGCGAGGTAATCGATCACAACGGCGGGGTCTTCCTGATCCCACTCTCGATCGACATCCAGTCGCCCGCGGTCAAGCACGCCGAGGCCGTCTGCCAGCTGCCCTGATCGGCGGCTGATCGGTCCCTGACGCTGCGGGAGCCGGCGATCGCCGAGACCTGTTCTCCGACTGCAACGGTATGTCGGACACACTGGACACTCCCCTCCCTTGCGCGGAATGCGAGCATTCGCCGGGCCGGCTTCGACCTAATGCCCCCGCCATGCCCCCTTGCTCCGTCGGCTCGTTCCGACTCCCTGTCGACGACGGCACGCAAACCATCAGATTTGCAGGGACTTAATGAAGTGGAGCCAGCCGGGATCGAACCGGCGACCTCCTGCTTGCAAAGAGTAGGCAGCCACCCCTAGGTGGCGGTCGGATCACGATTTCGGCCGTGTGCTTATGGCGCCGGAGCCCGGCTGCAGATCGTTTAAGGACCCACCGTCGGGCTTTGCGGCTTCCATCAGGCTTCCATAGCACGTGTACGGTCGGGGATTGCCCGACGCGCTGCCTGCCCTCTGGAAGCTGGAGGCTTACGACCTCGTTTTGACGCCTCCAGCAGCGCTCACCCCTCCGGTGCTGCTCGGACAGCGGCGCGCCACATAATCGAACGTTCGTTCGGGTTGTCACGCTACGCTTAGTAGGAAGGACAAGGTCTCGCGCCGAACCCCACACGAGCGAGAATGCGCAGGGAGCCTAGGACACTGACGATCACGGCTGACAAACGCCATCGACTGGACGAGCTGCGGGCGGACGATCCGCGCGTCAGCGTGGGCCTGTACACCACAGCGGAGACGGCCCGCTACCTAGGCTTGCCGGCCTCGACTCTGCAGGCGTGGATCAGCCCTCGGGCTTGCAAGGAGCCGCTCGTCACGACGGTTCCTCGACACGGGTACAAAGCCGGGATCCCGTTCGTTGGCTTTGCCGAGGCATTCGTGCTCCAGGCAGCACGGAGAGCGGGCGTCCCAAGGCAACGGATCCGGCCAGGAGTGGAGGCAGTGAAAGCCGAGCTTGGTCTACAGCACGCGTTGGCCTCTCGCCTGCTTTACACAGACGGGGCGGAGCTGCTCGTGCGGTACGCAGCTGACGACGCGGACCTCGAGGTGGCGCGCACTCGGCAGCGACAGCTCAGCCAGACGGTCACGAGCCAGCTGCGGCTGATCACGTACGCCGGCGACGGCTATGCGGAGCGGCTTGAACTCCCGTCGTACGGCCCGGCCCGAGTCCTGGTCGATCCCGCCGTCGCGTTTGGATATCCCGTGATCAAGGGAGCCGGCGCAAGGGTGAAGGACGTACTCGACCGCTTCTGGGCGGGCGAGAGCTTGCGCACGATCGCCTACGACTTCGACCTGAGTGACGAAGCGGTGGAAGCGATCGTCCGTGCCCAGACCAAGCCGCCGAGCTGAGCGACCGCCTGAGTTCTTCCTCGACCGGAGCCTCGGGCGCCACATCGTCGCCGATGCACTGCGAGAGGTGGGTCTGACCGTAACGACGATGGCTGATCGCTATCCGGAGACCGAGGAGTCGGTCAAGGACGAGACCTGGATCCGCGAGGTCACCCACGACGGGCTCGTGATCCTCATGAAGGATGATCAGATTCGTCGAAAGCCTCGAGAGCAGCAAGCGGTGATCGAATCAGGTGCACGGGCGTTCGTGGTCACGAATGCGAACTTGACCGGCGAGCAGGTCGCGACCCTGTTCGTCGAGAATCGCCACCGCATGGTGCAGCGTGCGCGGCATGCTGGTCCATATATCTACGGCGTCTACATAGGCCGGCTCGAAAAGCTCTTCCCGCAGAAGTGATCAATAGCCATTTCCGTCTAAGCCACTGAGCAGGTCTCCGTACTCGGCGACCATGCGTGAGCGTCGCATTGTTCGCCGGCGGGCATCAGATAGCTCACGAACGTACACGGCCCGTGTGACGTTGGCATCTCGATGACCGAGCAGGAATGCGACCTCGTCAGTGCTCTCGCCAGCGAGCAGAGCCCGACTCGCGACGGTGTGCCGGAAGCTGTGCATCGACGGCACAGCGCCATGCGGTACGGGGACGGGCTCGCCGTCCTCGTCTCGTGCATGAAGCAGCGGGAAGGTGGGATTCGTGTCGTCGTCAGTCGCGCGGACCTGGGCACTGCGAAGAGCGCGAGCGACGTTCCGCTGGCCGTGACCGCGGCCACGAGAAACTCCCCACTGGTGGCCACTTAATTCCCCACCCGTCCGACCTGCTCGTGATGGTGCGGCGCTCTTGCGCCGTTGACCGTCGGGAGGACGCCCATGAAGAGCGGAAGGACCCAGGTGGAGATCATCGCCTTGTATGAGGAGCTGGGCAGCTATCGCGCCGTTGGTGCGCTGCTGGGCTGCGATCACAAGACGGTCAAGCGGTATGTCGAGGCGGCTGGCGAGGCCGGGCAGTTCGCGCCGGCGCTTGCGCGCTCGCGCGTGACTGACGAGTTCGTGGCGCTGATCGCCGAGCGGGTCGTGCAAACCGGCGGTCGGGTCACCGCGCGGCGTCTGATGCGGCTGGTTCGCGCGGCGGGCTATGAGGGCTCGGAGCGCTCGCTGCGTCGCGCGGTCGCTGCGGCGAAGGAGGCGTGGCGGAGGAAGCAGGCGCTCGAGGGCCGGGTGTATCGGCCGTGGGTGTCTGAGCCAGGCGAGTGGATGCTGTGTGACTGGGGGGCGGCGGGGACGGTCCCGACAGCGGCCGGTCCGAGGAAGCTGTCGTTCTTCTCCTCGGTGCTCGGCTGGTCGCGCTATCGGACGGTGAGTTTCTCCTGCTCGGAGCGCTTCGGCGCGCTCGCTGTCGGCTTGGCGCACAGCTTCGAGCAGGCCGACGGCGTGCCCGCCCGGGTCCTGTTTGACAACCCGAAGACGGTCGCGACCGGGCATCTCGCTGGCGTCGCGGTGCTGAACCCGGATCTCGTTCGGTTGGCGGCGCACTATCGCTTCTCGCCGCGCACGACCGAGCGCCAAGATCCCGAGTCCAAGGGCAAGATCGAGGCGGTAGTCCGGTTCACGAAGTCCGACCTGATCCCTTATGAGGGCTTCGGCTCGTTGGACGAGGCCAACCAGGCAGGCGCCGCGTGGTGTCAGGAGGTCAACGCGGAAGTCCACTACGAGACCCGCGCGCGACCGGTCGAGCGCCTCGAGGTCGAGCGGCCGCTGCTCCGCGTGTTGCCCGCGTTGCGTTCGGCGATCGCGTGCGGCGAGGATCGCAAGGTCGACCGGCTCGCGACGGTCAGGTTCTGCTCGGCGCGCTACTCGGTCCCGCACCGGCTCGTCGGCCAGACGGTGCAGGTGGCCGCCACCGACCGCGATGTCGTGATCATCCACGCCGGCGTGCCGGTCGCCCAGCATGCGCTGCTCGCGCCCGGCGAGGCGTCGATCACCGATTCGCACTACCCGACGCCGCCACCCACCGGCGTTCGCGCGCTGCGTCCGCGCACGCCGTCCGAGCACGCGTTCCTAGCGCTGGGCGCCGAGGCAGAGGGCTATCTGCGGGCGGCCGCGGCGGCGGGTATCGCCCGGTTGCACGAGCGCTTGGATGAAGCGCTCTCACTCGCGCGCACGCGTGGAGCGGAACAGACCCGCGCGGCGCTCGAGCGGGCGACGACGTTCGGCCGCTTCGCGCACGGAGACCTGGCCTCGATCGCGGACGGGCTCAGGGCCGCACCACCCATCGCCGTCGCCGACGCCGAGCCGCTGACGCTGGAGGGGCTGCCGAAGGTCGCGGTCCGCTCGCTGAGCGAGTATCGCCAGAGGCGGGCATGAGCGCCCGGCTCGACCCCGAGCTCGAAGCGGGGCTCCGTCGGCTACGACTGCGGGGGATGCGCGAGCTCGCGCCCGAGCTGTTGCAGACCGCCAAGACGCAGCGCTGGGCGCCGCACGAACTGCTCGCCACCCTGGTGCGTGAGGAGATCGCCTCGCGCGAAGCGTCTAATGAGCGTGCTCGACTGAAGGCCGCCGGGTTCCCCGCACCCAAGACGCTCGACGGGTTCGATATCAAGGCCTCCTCGCTGCCGCGCGCGACGTTCGAGTTCCTCGCCTCGCTCGAGTGGCTCGATCGCAAGGACAACCTCTGTCTCGCGGGCCCGGCCGGTGTCGGCAAGAGCCATCTCGCCCAGGCACTCGGTCGTGCCGCGATCGCCGCCGGCAAGAAGGTCCGCTTCTTTCAGGCCGACCAGCTGATCGAAGCGCTCTACCGCGGCCTCGCCGACAACACCGTCGGGAAGCTGATCGAACGGCTCCTGCGCCACGACTTCATCGTGATCGACGACCTTGGCTTCACCGCCCTGGACCGCGTCGCCGCCGATCACCTGTTCCGGTTCATCGCCGCCGCCTACGAACAGCGCTCGGTCGCGATCACGACCAACGTCGAGTTCGAGCGCTGGACCCAATTCCTTCCCGACGCCGCGACCGCCACCGCGATCCTCGATCGCTTCCTACATCACTGCCACGTGATCGCCCTTGATGGCGAGAGCTTCCGGCTACGCGAAGCGCGCGAGGTGGTGACACCCGCATGAACCATCCGAAAACCGCCGACGGATCGACCGCGCCAACCCCGCGCAGGGCCGCAGAAAGCCGCACAGCACGCCGATCCTCGTGTCCAAGACCAAAAACCAGCCCAGCGAGCGCTATCAGCCCCGGGGGTCATCCGAGGACGCGCACGCGCGCGAGGGGATCGTCGCCCCTCCGGGGCTCCTCACCCCACGCGCGCGTATCCAAGCTCCCAGCGCCAGGTCAACTCAGCGAAGCAGACACCAAGCAGCACGTGGGGAATTATCTGGCCACCAGTGGGGATTCTTGCTGGCCCTTGACAGGCCGAACGGCCTGCCGGTCCGAGTCGCGAACACGAAGTCGTCTGGACCGGTGAACGTCGCCCGGACCTTATGCGCCGCAATGACGACGGCCAGCTGTGCCGGGACCGGAATCGTCCTGGCCGAGCCATCCGTCTTGGTAGGGCGCAAGCGCCCTCGCCGATCTACTTGGCACGCGAACTCGATCTCCGCATCATCGGCGTCGTCGATCGACACGTTGTGCCAACGAAGCGCGAGCAACTCGGAGAGTCGGGCACCAGTGAGCGCGGCAACGGTGAACAAAGTGCGATATGGCTCCTCCGCGGCGGCGATCGTCTGCGCCAGCTCGCCACCTTCAAAGGCGCGACGCCGCTGACTGCGTGACGGCTTGGGACGCTCAGAAGAGAGCATCAAAGCGACCGGATTTACACCAGACCATCCGAGACGACGAGCGGCGAACCTGTACACCCGATTCGTTACGCCAACGACGATAACGATCGTCGACTCCGACAAGCCAATGGCCCGAAGGTCCCGGACGAGATCTGCGAGGTCGTCCGCCGTCATGGCATCGAGTCGTCGCGCTGCGAATTTCGCGGAGAGATGTTGAAGGAAGGCGTTCCGGTAACAGTCCTGAGTCGCCGGCCGGAGATCGCGCACCGGGCCTGCTAGCCACTGCTCGGCTGCGTCGCCGAACCGGAGGCGGCGATTTGAGCTGAGCTGCTCGCCCCGGTTTCGGCGTGAGACGAGCTCGTCGCGCGCCGCTCGAGCGGCGGTGATCCCGCCGTCGACCGTACGCCATCGTTGTAGGCCGCCCCCGTCCTTGAAGCCGACTTCGTACACGCCGGATGGGCGTTGGTAAATGTTGCGTTCGACCCGGATTCGCCGAGCCTGAGAATCGTTCGCTGCCATCTTGACCCTCACGCTGCGTGGGGGAGAGCGCCCACGACCGGCCGACCGCCGGACCGTCGCCACCGGTCGAGATCGGTTCGCCTGAAGTACAGCTTGCAGCCGGGACCATCCTGCTCCGACGGAATCGTCCTCTCGGCAGCGAGCTTACGGAGCGTGTCTCGATGGACGTCCAGGTACTCGGCGGCGCGCCGCGAGTCGAATCACTCGTCGGCTTCGGATGTGTTGCAACCGACCAACCGCTCGGCGATGGCGCCTGCAATTCGGTCGACCAGGTTGTCGATGAGCTGATCGACGACGCGGAGCTGGTCTGGCGCAGAGAGCGTGGAGCCCTTCACGAGTTCCAGGTGAGCATCAGCCCTCCGGTCGACACGAATCTCAAACTCGTGCCTATTCCTGGCGTACGCTGGCATTGTCGTGACCTCCTGTTAGGTCTCGGCCTGGCCCCGGGGTGTTTGCCCACCGCCGGGGCCGCTTTCCTTTTGCTTAGATCGTTAAGCTACCAGGCCCATCGGACGGCTCCGCGTAACGATGTAAGCTCGCACCATGGTCCACGTCGACACCACCGACCTGATCGACACGCAGGGCGTTGCCGAGATCCTCGGTTTGGCCTATCGCAACACGGTGCTCCAGTACCAGCAGCGGTACAGCGACATGCCGAGACCTGTTTTCGACCTCGGAAAGGGCCGCGTCAAGCTCTGGCTGCGTCCCGAGATCAAGCGATGGGCCGACGAGCAGGCGGCTCGTGGCCGAACACGTACGGCACGTCGGGCGTCTCTGTGATGTTGGTGTGTGCTGCCACGCCGCCCGCGTTGACGCGTTGAGTTGAAGAGGCTGCTCCTGACTGATCCAGCGAGCCCTCCGAACCGGAAGGCATCCACTCCCCGGCGGGACACGGGCCCGGACGGGCCGTGTTCCGACGGGGAGTACCCTGCCGGAGGCGACGCTGGAAACCGGGGTTCGTCTGGCGTGCGAATGTGCCCGTTGTCCCGGTAGACCGGCCGGACGAGACCCTGAAACACGGCTGCTCGGCGAGCAAGAACGCTGGCCGCCGATCCGGAGCTCAGGCACGGCGTCGGCGGACGCCGCTCATGGCGATCGCATGCTGGCGATTTCGATCGTCCGCCGCGGCGGACGGCCGGGGCGGGTCCGGACACGCGGTTCGTTGCCTAAAGACTCGTCGCTTCTCGAGCGTCTTGACCATAAAAGCGATCACGGGGGTCGACGATCGGCCCGCCGGACTCGGGGCTGTCCGACGGCGAGTGGATTTATGCGATAGCGCTCACGAGGCAACCAGCTTGGGGGTCGCGTCTTGCGTAGGCATGACGCCCTTGCGCAAATCATGTGAGAGTGCCGGAAATTGCTGATCGCGGAGGTGTCGACGCTTGGTCCCACTTGCCGGGGCGTGGGGGGACCTATCCGGTCAGGATCGTAGGTGTAGTGATTTGTGCCGGCATCGGCTTTGGGCCGGTGTGCGCGCCCCGCGGGGCCGTGCACTGTGACGCGGCGCTCGGATCGTGTGCGACGACGTCGAACATCGGGCGCCAGTTCTCGCCCGGGTACGCCTGGCTGAGGTCCGCCAGCTCGTCGTAGAGATGGGCCACGAAGCGGGCGCACCTGCCCGGGAGCATCGAGCCCTCGAGGGTCACGAGCGTTCCGAGCGCCAACTGGGCGGCGTAGGCTTTTTCATTCCACGCCTTTAGATGTAAAGCCTGATTGCGGACCTTGACCGCGACGGTGATCGCGTTGTAGTTGGCCGGGTCGGGCCATCTTGACCGGGTTTGCTGGGCTGCCGCCGGGGTCTGGCCGGGGGCTGGTCGTGCGGGCGGGCGGGTGCTCGTAGCCGAGGCACACGCAGTGACCGTGGCGCAGGCGGCGAATACCGAACATCGCCTCACCCCGGTCGCGAAAAGCGAGTGTGGCCGGGTCGTCGCTGCTGTGTTTGGCGAGCGGTTGGTGTGCGCTTGATCGATTCTGATTTTCATCTCCTACTCCTCTCGAGCAAGTTGCTCGTCCGTCGGCGGTTTGCTCGTGCTAGTGGTTGGTTCGTCGGTATGGCGGCGTGACCAAGCGCCGTCCAGGCCTGTCGCAGGACGATGGGGCGGCGAAGCAGGTCAGATGCGGCGGGCTCGCCTGTTTCGTCCGCGCCGCTCAGGGCGAGAAACCGGACGGCCACCGCAACGGCAATCGCCTCGCCGAGTGCGAATGCCCGATGCCGACTCCCCAGGG